>WOUX01000250.1 GCA_009773075.1 bacterium
CAGATCGTCGAAAGTGCCCAGGTTGATCCTAAATCCAAGGAGCAACAGGCAATATTCGCCTCAGGGACCCATTTTAACCCTGTAGATATTGTCTGCGGTGTCCGGGATTATAAAGGGGATCCCTTTGATTTGTGGAATTATATAGATGCAGATGCAGTCTTTATCTCTCAAAAGTCAAAGGATGGTCGGAATCTGAAGGCATTGGAGCTTCCAGGCCTATGGAACGGGGCCATGGCCAATTGGATTACCCTTTTTGTGGAAGTTCCAATTATCACCTTTAATCCTGTAAAAACTATAAATGACCTGCTTCGCAAGGAACACCAACCCCAATACCCTTTCATTGTCTGATAAAGGAGGTATATACTACGAAAGAGCTGGATAATACCGAAGATACCTGTTTATATTCAAGTAAGGCTGCTTGCCTGGGGCTCAAAGACTGTCTCACTAAAGAGGAAGAGATTATTCTTGCCGATATTCGGGCACTTCGCAAAAATGCCATTAATGTAAAAACCAGGTTGAAGCGTTTGGAGGATTCCACTATCAGTGATACGTCAGGATGTCAAGAGACGATTCAATCGATTAGTTCTGAGCGCCAGGCTTTGATGGATGAGTTGGATGACCTGAGAAAAAACAGGAAAGAGCTTGATAGGCTGATGGAGGAAGCACATCATCGTAAGATGGTGCTGTTAGGTCACAGAAAGCCATGACTTAAATCACCAAATCTTCTTGAAGACCGCATTTGATGTCTTTTGTAAAGAGGTGATCGTTCCCAACCTTATATGCCCAGCACATATCCTTTATTTGAGGATAAACCTCAAGGACTTTTTTTCTCATTAATGCAGCATCTTCGATATACTCTCTTATGGGAAAATTGTAGTATTTGTCTATGAATTGAACCATAATTTTAGCCATTTCCAGGGTTTGGTCAACTAATTGGTGACAACCATCCTTGCCGCCTACAGATTCGATTACCCTTTTTGTGAATCCTCTGTTTATCTTAATGCCAATGAGATTAGCCATCTTTTGGCTGGTCTGCCGGCAGACCTTTAAAATCTGCTTCTGCATGCTTTATCTCTCTGGCTGGGAAGGAAATATGAAAAGTGGTAGAGATGTGATGGACGTTATCCAGCATGGATATTTCTACTTTCAGCAATCCTTTTCCAATAATATCTGCCCTTATATTCTTGTTTCTTTCAAATAGTGCCAAATCAATATACCTCTCTTATATTTGATAAATTTTACTTTACCAATAAATTCTTTTCTTTTATACTTTATTGAAAAAAAGAGTCCTTGTCAACTAAATGCTCAGCAGGCAGGCCAAAGATAATAAATAGCCATAAAGGAGAAATATATGCCCTTTCAACTTACTGAAGAGCAACAGATGTTTCAAAGGTCTTTGAGAAGCTTTTTTGAAGATAGGGTCGCACCAAGGGCAGCTGAAATCGATGAAAAAGACGAATTTCCAGATGATGTATACAAAGCCATGAGTGAGATCGGTATCCAGGCCATATTCTTTCCTGAAGAGTATGGTGGATCTGGAGGGGATCTGCTGACCTGCTGCGTGGCTACAGAAGAAATTAGCAGGGTGAGTGGAAGCATGGCTGTTCTTACAGCCCCTCCCTTATCTCTTGCCTCTGCAGCATTCAGATTAGCTGGTACTGATGAACAAAAGTCCAAATATCTACCTAAGTTAGCAAGTGGTGAATGGATATATGCTATAGCCATTACTGAACCGGATGCAGGGTCTGACGTCTCTGCCATAAGAACAACTGCCGTACTTAAAGGTGATCATTATATTCTAAACGGTACAAAACGTTTTCATACGGTTGGGGACATGGCTGATGTAACAACGGTCTATGCCAAAACCGATACAGGCAAAGGAGCAAAGGGAATTAGCACCTTTGTGGTTGAAAAGGGAGCCCCTGGACGAATTATTTCCAAAAAAGAAAAGATGATGGGTATAAGGGGCATTGCCTCATGTGAGATGGTCTTTGAGGACTGTCGTATCCCCGTAGAGAATCTTCTGGGCAAAGAGGGAGATGGATTTAAGGACGTTAAGCATACCCTGGATGAGAGCCGCCCAATAGTGGCTGCCATGGGTGTGGGATTAGCCCAGGGTGCCCTCGATTATGCCGTAAATTATGCAAAACAAAGGGTACAGTTCGGAAAACCTATCTGTGAATTTCAGGGAATCCAATTTATGCTGGCAGATATGGCAACCCAAATTGAGGCATCCAGGTATCTGGTTTACAGGGCTGCCTCTATTGCATTAAATCGTAATAGAGAGAGTATTATGCTTGCTTCCATGGCCAAATATTTCAGCAGTGACATGGCTATGAAGGTTACCACAGACGCAGTTCAGATTCTCGGAGGGTATGGATATACCAGCGACTACCCTGTGGAAAGAATGATGAGAGACGCCAAATGCTTCCAGATATTTGAGGGAACCAACCAGATACAGAGGATTGTGGTGGCAAGGTCTCTGCTAGCATAGGCAGAATATTTTTTAGAAATGGAGAAATGATATGGAAAAAGGCAAACGGGATTATTTTCTAGCGTGTGTCGAGGATGGTTCCCTTTCCATGAAGCCCTATTGTGGTAGCTGTGGGCTTCAGTTAAACGAGGACTATTTTTGTGAAAATTGTCAGAGCCAATGTCGTTGTACTCACGTCAAATGTGAAGATAGGGACTCCTATAGTTTGATGGATGCCCTCATTAAAAAGAACGAAAGGTTTAAGAATTTTACGGTAGAGATACTGCTAAATGGAAATAAACAACCACCGCAAAATTGCTAAACGCCTGGCCCCCTCCCTAGATGTAATACCTAGTAGTCTGAGGGAAAAATCAAATGGCAAAAGTTCTTGACACCTTATAACATAACTATTGCCATCCGCCATTAAATGCGTTACACTCTGGGGCAGAATGGCGTAGATATGGACGAAAGAGGCTAGGAGTGAATGATATGAAAATCTGCCTGCTATCTTACCGAGGAAACCCCTATTGTGGCGGGCAGGGTATCTACGTTTATTATCTTGCCAGGGAACTGCATAATTTAGGTCACGAGGTTCATGTGATATCAGGACCTCCCTACCCAGAGGTTGCTGACGGTGTCAGGTTACACAAGCTTAAAAGCCTAAATCTTTATGAATCAGAGGATTCCCTTCTAAAGAATCTCTCTCGTCTACGAAATCCCCTTGATTTCTACGAATTCATGGCAGTGTGTCTGGGAACATTTCCCGAACCTCTCACCTTCAGTCTTCGAGCTTACCTCAAATTAAAAAAGCTTCTGTCATACCACAAGTTTGATATTATTCATGATAACCAAGGTTTGGGTTACGGGTTACTTCTAATGAAGTGCTTGAAAATCCCTGTTGTCGCCACTATTCACCACCCCATTCCTATTGACCGAGACCTGGCACTTACTCAAGCCAGTAACCTGTCGGAGAGGTTTAAGTTGAAGAGGTGGTATTCTTTTTGTACCATGCAAAACCTGGTATCTAGACGAATTGAAAGGGTAATAACTGTTTCGCAGAGTTCAGCCGATGCCATAGAGCGCGCCCATAAGATCACCCGGAGTAAATTAAGACTGGTATATAATGGTGTTGACATTGACTTCTTTAAGGTAAATGGTGGTGTAATTAAGGAACCAAATAGCCTTATCCTGGTAAACAGCGGGGAACAGTCGATAAAGGGTGTACCATATCTGCTAAAGGCACTGCATCTGTTGAAAGACGAGACGGAGGTTAAATTGACTGTTGTTGGTAGCCCTACCCCAGATGGGCAATATCTGAAGCTGGTAAAGGAGTATGGACTGGGGGATGTGATTACCTTCACCGGAAGAAGGCTTTGGTCTTCCTGCTGCTGAAGCGATGTCCTGCGGACTCCCCGTCATTACTACCAGAGGGGGAGCACTTCCAGAGGTAGTAGGGCAGGATGGTGATGCCGGAATTCTGGTGCCACCAGCCGACCCCGATGCTTTAGCGCGGGCGATTAAACACTTGTTGAGTGATAAAAATCTGCAAAGGAAAATGGGCGAAGCCGGGAGGAAAAGGGTGGAGAGGAACTTCACCTGGGAGCAAGCTGCCAGGAGAATGGTAGAAGTATATCAGGAGGTATTGTGAGTGCTCACCATTGATTATAACCTCCTGGGAGTTAAGGATGGTGACAGAATTCTAGACGTTGGCTGTGGCGGAGGCAGACATAGCTGGGAAGCCTGCCGAAAAGCTAATTGCCTGGTCTACGCCTTAGATATTGAGATTGGGGAGCTCAACAATGCCAGGGTGATGCTTCAAGCTATGGATAGACAAGGGGAATCCAGGGGGAGATGGATTCTAGTTAAGGGAAATACAACGAGCCTTCCTTTCGAGGATGCTTCTTTTGATAAAATTATTTGTTCGGAGGTGTTAGAGCATATTCCTGATGATAAGCATTGTATAAAAGAGATGGCGCGAGTGCTAAAAGATGATGGTGCAATTGCCATTAGTGTGCCGACCTATCTCACTGAAGCTATTTGCTGGAAGCTATCCCGGGACTATCATGACCGACCGGGGGGCCACGTCAGAATATATAAAACTGGTGAACTCGTTTCTCCCCTGCGCCAAAATAGTTTTCACATCTATGCCACTCGTCGCAAGCATGCCCTGCATTCCATTTATTGGATATCTCGCTGCCTCTTTGGAGTAAATAGGGAAAAGGCTCTAATTCCTTCCCTCTATCATAAATTCTTGGTATGGGATATAAAGACTAAGAGTAAACCCATTCGCCTGCTTGAGAACTTCCTCGACTACTTTTTCCCAAAAAGCATGGTCTATTATGCTGGGAAGAACCAGAAGTAGAGTAATGAACCTTAGACTCAGACAAATGCCACAGGATATTCAAGGACTTATCCAGCAGCAAGCAGGCTTTATTAGCCGTACTCAGCTTCCTTCTGGAGCTATACCCTGGTATCAGGGTGGCATCACTGACCCTTGGGACCATATAGAGTGCGCCATAGCTTTAGATTTGTCTGGCAGATTTAATGAGGCGGCTAGGGCTTACCTGTGGCTGCGTGATGTTCAAAATCCTGACGGGAGCTGGTGGTTCAGTTATTTGGATGACCAGCCCCAGGACTTTACCAGGGATACTAACCATAGCTCGTACCTCGCTGTTGGGCTGTGGTATCACTATCTGGCCACTGGAGATATAGACTTTATTGCTCAGATGTGGCCTACAGTGGAGAGAGGTATCTCATTCACTCTGGGATTGCAGCAACCGACTGGTGAGATTTACTGGGCGCGTGATAAGGCTAATGTTGCCTACCCAATAGCTTTGTTGGCTGCCTCAAGCTGCATCTGGCAGAGTCTTCGGTGCGGGATAAAGATTGCCCATTTATTGGGATTAAATATGCCCGAATGGGAGGCAGCTAGCTGGAGACTGTCCCAGGCGATAAATAAGCAGCCTGAGCTTTTTCACAACTCTGAAGATAAGAAGTATGATTATGCCATGAGTTGGTATTACCCGGTTCTCACGGGGGTAGTCAAGGGAAAGAGAGCTCAGGAGTGCATCTATAGCCAGTGGGTTGACTTTATTATTGACAATTGGGGATGTAAGTGCGTTGTTGAGGCACCTTGGTGGGTAACAGTAGCCGAAACCTGTGAATTGGTTCTGGCTCTGACCCGTATCAGTGAACATGATAAGGCTAGACTTTTGCTGGACTGGATATTCAAGCTTCAAGATTCCGATGGGCGCTTCTGGACAGGCATGAAGATACCAGAAGAGAAAGAGTGGCCTCCTGGGCAGAAGCCCGCCTGGACATCGGCGGCAGTGATAATGGCGGTAATAT
>WOUX01000251.1 GCA_009773075.1 bacterium
TTAACATAAGATTTTGATGATAGGCGTAAGAACCATCTATTCCATACATCATGCCCTTTTCTCTCATCACGTCAGGTTCTTTATAAGTGATATGTGATATTTCCGTTCCTAATTCCCAAGTATGTACCTTTAATGGTTCTGCAAAAACGCCTCCCACGCCTATAAATATGAAACATAAACTCAAAATAAGTAACTTTTTTATCTGTAACCTCCTTCAAAAAAGTTCAGTAAGTAAGTAGTCTTATAAATAAAACCCTACAGTTTATATCCAATTTTCCTCAGGAGTTCTTTTCTGGCCGATTTATCAGCCTCTCCTTCCACACCTTTAGATTTAAAACCATCTATTACCCCCATTATGCCTCTTCCTTGCCCGGTCTCCATGACTACTACCTCTATGGGGTTGGCTGTGGCACAGTAGATAGAGCATACCTCCGGGCACATTTTAATAGCATTTAAGACATTGATTGGATAGGCATCCCTCATCACCACTGTAAAGGTATGTCCACAATCAACATTGCCGGAGATCTCCAGAGCAGTCTTTTTAAGCAACTCATCATTTCCTTCTGACCTTATCAGACAGGGGCCAGATGCCTCTGAGAAGGCTATCCCAAACCTGGCAGATGGCACTGTGTTTACCATTACCTCATAAAGGTCCTCGGTTGTTTTGATAAAATGGGTTTGTCCCAGGATTACATTGCACCCTTCTGGTATGTCGATCTTTACATTTTTTAGATCCATTTTACCCTCCAAATCTAATGTTCGTGGATTGTGGGGTTTGCCCCCGAATCAGATTTGCCAAATATACCAAAGAACCAGCCGCTGTCAAGGGTTTTCCTTGTTATTCTGTGATTCAGACGTTAGACTGAAAGTAGAAAATGGCTAGAGATTAGACACTCCAAAGGTTAATCTACCTATATAGAAAAAAGTCTAATATCGGAAGTCTGAAATCCAGAATCTGAATTTGCAATTTTCTTGACAAAGATATTTACATTTTCATACTGTTTTGTTATGTTTAAAAACCTGGAGGGTTTTAGATGAAAGATATGATTCCCCCTTGCCAAATCAGGATCGATAAAGATGGAAACTGGTATTATAAGGGGGCTCAAGTTATACGCAGAGACATCTATCTTTATTTCAATAAACACCTTGTAACAGGGGCCGATGGAAGGTATTTGCTTCATATCAATGGTGAGAGGTGTTATCTTGAGGTTGAAGATACCCCCTTTGTCGTAAAGAAAGTGGACTTTCAAGATGTTTTCAAAATAGTCCTGAATGATGAAAGTGAAGAAACCTTACTCCTTGACACTCTTTGGATCGGAAGAGATAACGTTTTATACTGTAAGGTGAAGGATAAAAGGTTCGATGCCAGGTTTAACAGACCCTCCTACTATGAGTTGACGAAATACATAACCCACGATGAGGCAAAGGATAAATACTTTATCCCTGTTGATGGCATTAGGTATTATTTGGGATGAAGAGATGAATAAGGGGATAGAATATCTATGGCGATCTTAGCACCATTCAGGGGAATTTTATATAATCAAGAGAAAATGGAAGATATATCACTGGTTGTTACTCCTCCCTATGATGTTATTTCAAAAGAAGAACAGGGAAAATACTATCAGAGGCATCCTAATAATATAATCCGTTTGGATTTAGGGAAAGACCTTCCCGGAGATAATGATACGACAGATAAATATACCAGGTCGGCTGATTACTTAAAAATATGGCAAGAAGATGACATTTTGGTAAGGGATGATCTCCCCTCGATATATTATTACCAACAAGAATTTACCTTAAAGAGGGAACAAAGAAAGACAAGGAAAGGTTTTATCGTTCTTGTAAAGCTGGAGGATTTTAGCAGTGGGGTAGTGCTCCCTCATGAAAAGACTATGACAGGCCCCAAAGCCGACAGATTAAAATTGATGGAATCATGCAATGCAAACCTGAGCCCGATATTTTCTCTGTATTCTGACCCTGAAAAAAAGATAGATAGAATTGTTCAAGAAAGGCAGCCTGTTTCTCCATTTATTGATTTCTTTGATGACAAAAAAACAAGACATCAGTTATGGAAAATACATGATAAAGAGATTATAGACAAGATAACCAGTGCAATAAAAGAGTTGCCCTTATTTATCGCTGATGGCCACCATAGATATGAAACTGCCCTCAATTATGCTATTCAAATGAGGGGGAAAAACAGGAGTTTTAACGGCAACGAGGCTTACAACTATGTGATGATGTATCTATCAAATATGGATGACGACGGGTTGGTGATTCTACCCACTCACCGTCTTTTGTATAACTTAAATGATTTTAATCCGAACCTTTTTTACAGAAAGGCTGAAGAGTATTTTTATGTGGAGGATTTTGTATTTAACGTCAACAATGAGTTGGCTATTAGAGGAGAGTTATTTACAGAGCTGGAAAAACGGGGACAAACTCAGCATACCTTTGGTATGTATCTGAAAGACGCAAATTACTACAGTCTTTTGACCATAAAGAATGAAGACCTTTTGAATTCACGGGTGATGGATAAGATTACACCTGTTCTTAGAGGACTGGATGTCAATATACTCCAAGTCTTTATTCTAAATGGTATTTTGGGTATCAGCGATCAAAATATGGAAAATCAGAAAAATGTTGATTTCATTGAAGACGGTGATGAAGCTATAGAGTTAGTTAGAAAGGACAAATAGCAGATGGTCTTCTTGATGAATCCAACCAGGGTTAAGCAGGTTAATGAAGCTGCCTGTGCACGAGTAAGGATGCCTCAAAAGTCTACTTTTTTTTACCCGAAACTTCCTTCTGGATTGGTAATCAACAGTGTT
>WOUX01000252.1 GCA_009773075.1 bacterium
GAAAATGTTTTTTTGAGAAATGTTCGTATGCCATTCTCTGCCTGGCTATTATTATATTATCGGCATGCGCTCATCTTCCAGCCCCACCAAAATGGCTTGCCAAGATAGAGTTGAACGGCCCATACGATAACGAACTGCCGGAAAAATACGTAGCTCAGTTAAGGGGAGCCAGCTTAACCTCTGACTGGGGTATCCCTTACATATTTATGAGTGTTGGCCTTCACTACGAGTCAACTGGCGATGAAGTAAGGTCTATCCATTATTTTGATAGAGCCATAGAGGAGTTTCGAAAGAGAAAGGATCTTTACGGTGAAGGAACGGCAACCTCCAGAAAGATATTCACGTTATATGAATTTGGCAGAATCCAGGATGCCTTTAACCTCATTAAGGAGAAAGATAAAGAGTGGAATACCCCGTCAATGAAGATATTTGTAAATCACAACTACGGACATTACTTCCTGATGAACGGTGATTATGCTATGGCAGCAGCTTATTTTAAACAGGCCATAGATGGGAACAGTGATTACAAAGATGAGTTTAATTTACAGGTCATAAGGAGAGATTCAGAACTCGAATATGGGATATCGCTTATACTGACAGATTATGTAAGTAAGATGGTTAAAAAATACAGATTAATGGAATTCGACCAGGCCTTCTATGATGCCATCAGAACAAAAAATGTAGACAACGGAATCGCTCATTTAAACCAGGTCTTAGTGATGAATAGAGAGATAAGAAAAACTAAAATAGGAAGTTATACCCCTGAGAATGTGTTTCAGATGATGGAAACGAATGCTTTTAACTTTCTTGGTTTGGCCAATGGTATCAAAGGAAACTGGAAGGATTCTCATAGTTATTTAGAAAGAGCATCAGAACTGGCAGGAAAGGCAAGTTTCCGCATTGGGGAAATGGACACCCTGCTCTTTCTTAATCAGGTATATATCCTGGAGAAGAACATCAACGATGGAAAAAATGCCGCCGAGAAATTGAACAAGATGGGGGATAAATACCATCTTCCCTTTTATCAGATATGGGCAAAGTACATCCTTTCCAGATATTTTCTGGGATTTGGTGATTCACAGAAAGCCATTGAGGTGCTGAAAGAAGCAGCAGCAATCATAGAACAACAGCGTTCAACCTTAATTGTTGACAAATTAAAGGAGACCTATCTGTTTAATCGGCAGGTGATCTATGAGTCTTTGATTTATATACTATCCAGAGAAGGGGATTTCAAAGGAGCCATGGAGATGGCGGAAAGGGCCAAATCAAGGGTCATGGTAGACCTTCTGGCTGGAAAAGACATTAGCAGAAACAAGGCTGAGGAAGAACTTTTAAAAAAGGAAGAAGAATACAGCAAAGATATCCTGAAGATTAAGAGACAACTGGTCAAGACGTACAACGAAGAAGAGATAAAGGAGATATCATCGAGGCTCATAAAGGCAGAAGGTGGCTATAGGGATCTGGTTATCAAGGTAAAAAATAAAAACGAAGAGCTCTTTTCTATGATCTCTGTTCAATCTTTGGGTTCATCAGATATACAGAATATGCTCGATGAAGACACTACCCTTGTCGATTATTTTGTAACAGACGATCTGCTCTACATCTGGGCAATAGATAAAGACAGGGTTCATTTAGAGCGGGTAAAGATCCCGGTGAATGAACTTAAAAACCTTGTATCTTCCTTCCTTTCTTCCATCTCTTCAAGAGACAGAGAGAAAACAGAAAAACTCTCTCAGAGGATATACGATATAATTTTAAAACCCATTATGCCTTTTGTCTCTAGAGGAAGGATAGGATTTATACCACATGACTTTCTAAACTATCTGCCGATCGCAGCGCTGAGCAATAAGGGAAAGTACCTTGTAGAGGACCACTCCATATTCTATACCCCCAGTGCAACGGTTTTAAAGTATACAATGGAGAAAAAGGTGGAAAGTGGGCTAAAGCCCCTCCTTGCCTTTGGAAATCCCTTTCTGGGAGACGAGAGTTTAAGCCTGCCTTACGCTGAAATAGAAGTGGAAAGAATAAAAAAACGGATAGACAAAGCCAGTGTGTTTCTAAAACTGGATGCCACAGAGACAAGGGCCAAGGAATTGTTGAATTCCTATGATATTGTCCACTTTGCAACACATGGTTATTTCGCAGAAGAAGACCCTGTTAATTCCAGTCTTTTGTTAGCATCAGGCAATGGAGATGATGGGAGGCTTTCAGCCTTAGAGATATTTAAGCTCCATTTTAGAGGAAGGGTAGTTATTCTAAGTGCATGTAATACTGCTTTGGGCAAATCTTCTACCGGAAGTGAGATAATAGGGTTAAACAGATCCTTCTTATACGCAGGCAGTCCCTCGGTTGTTTCTTCTTTGTGGAGTATCGATGATAAAGTAACGGCTGATTTTATGGATGATTTTTATACGCAGATTCAAGGTGGTAAAGGGATAGCCCATTCTCTGAAACAGGCTCAGGTTGATATGATTAAAAAAAAGTACGAGCCGTATTATTGGGCTCCTTTTATTTTGACCGGACGGTATTAACAAAAATTTCCGTGAAAGCAAAATCTATCCATAGTGCCATGGTGTTAGGTATCTGTTCCATCATTTTGTTCGGTCAATGCTTTCCTGACTTTCATTGCTTTCCTGCTTATTTCTTCAACGCTTTGATTATCCCACAAATCTCTTTGCCACTTCGTGTAATCAAATGGTTCACGCTGAATTAAGGAAATGAATCTTTCGGCTCCAATATGTCCCAAAGAGGTAGCAAGAGCTTTAAAGCCTTTTAATTTGATTTCTGTATCTGTTGTCATTATGGCACCTCCCTTATAAAACCGATT
>WOUX01000253.1 GCA_009773075.1 bacterium
AGAGTAGTAAGATCAAATTCTTTGGCAGCATTGGAGAACATACCTCTCTGGCATGAGAGAGACATCAGCCATTCATCAGTGGAAAGGATTATATTGCCAGACAGTACTATGCTTGTTGATTTCATGTTGAATAGGATTATAGGTCTTATAGACGATTTACAGGTGTACCCGGAAAATATGCTGAACAATCTATATCGAACACATGGTTTGATCTTCTCTCAAGGTTTGCTTTTGGCCATTACTCGAAAAGGGGTAAGCCGTGAACATGCCTATGAAATGGTTCAGAGAAATGCCATGAGGGTATGGAAGGAAAATGCTGATTTCAGGTGCTTGATCTTACAGGATGAGGTTATAATGAAGCATTTAACTAAAGACGAGGTAGAAGAATGCTTTGATATTAATTGGCACTTAAGATACAGAGACGAAATCTTTCAAAGAGTGTTTGAATAAGGAGATAAAAATTGCTGGCAAAGATATATGTGACGCTGAAGAAGGGTGTACTGGATCCCCAGGGAAAAGCAGTGCAGCATTCCTTAGAATCCCTTGGCTATAAAGAGGTAAGAGATATAAGATTAGGGAAGTATATGGAAGTTAGATTCGATGATATTGAAAGGGGTAAAGCTGAGACGAGAATCAAGGAGATGTGTGAAAAGTTGTTGGCAAATCCGGTAATAGAGGATTATCGATTTGAGGTTAGTGATGAGTAAACTATCAGAGCCTTGGGAGTACCAATGAAATTTGGAGTAATAGTTTTTCCCGGGTCAAATTGTGATCATGATTGCTACTATGTTATAAAACATATATTAAAACAGGAAGTGGGGTTTATCTGGCATAAAGAGGGTAGTTTGCCCCCTGTTGACTGTTTGATACTCCCTGGTGGTTTTTCTCATGGTGACTACTTGAGACCCGGCGCTATTGCAAAGTTTTCTCCTATAATGAAGGAAATAAGGAAGTTTGCTTATGACGGAGGCTTAGTCCTAGGAATCTGTAATGGTTTTCAAATTCTCCTGGAAGCAGGTTTGTTACCCGGCGTTATGATGACAAATAGATCTTTGAAGTTCGTATGTGATAATGTTTATCTCCGGCTTGAAAACAGTGAACCCCCTTTTACCAATCAAGGAAAGACGGGGGAGGTCTTAAAGATGCCTATTGCCCATTTCGATGGAAATTATTATGCTGATGAAAAGACATTGCAGGAATTGAAGGACAACCATCAGATAGTGTTAAGGTATTCTACCGAGAATGGGGATATTACAGATGATGCCAACCCAAATGGTGCCTTATGGAATATATCAGGAATTTGCAATAAAGAACGGAATGTCCTTGGAATGATGCCCCATCCTGAAAGATGTGCTGAGGGGATACTAGGTAATGAAGACGGCAGGGTGATTTTCCAGTCTATTATGAAGAGCTTTGCATAATGTTTATATGAAAATAGGTAGATAGACTGAAGGCAGAAGACTTTTAGGGGTAAATTTATAGCCTTTAGCCTAAAAACCTGAGTGGTTACTAAATAACTAACTGATATATAATGAATAATTTTAAAGAGCCTGAAATTACTGAAGGACTAATCAAAGAACACGGATTGACGGACGAGGAATATAAAAAAATAAAGCAGATTCTAGGAAGAGACCCTAACTATACAGAATTAGGTATTTTTTCAGTAATGTGGAGTGAGCATTGCAGTTATAAGAGTTCAAGGGTTTTTCTGAAGAACTTTCCCACTGGCGGAGAACATATCATTCAAGGTCCGGGAGAGAATGCAGGAATAGTTGATATCGGTGATGGTATGGCCATTGTCTTTAAGATGGAGAGCCATAATCATCCTTCTTTTATTGAGCCCTATCAAGGAGCAGCTACAGGGGTTGGAGGCATTTTACGTGATATTTTTACCATGGGAGCCAGGCCTATAGCTTCCCTGAATTCTTTACGTTTCGGATCTTTCGATCACCCTAAAACCAGGTATTTGCTTAATGGAGTGGTAGGGGGTATATCAGGCTACGGCAACTGTATTGGTGTGCCTACGGTTGGAGGCGAGACTTATTTTAATAAATGCTACAATGGAAATATATTGGTCAATGTCTTTAGTCTGGGATTGGTTAAAAAGGAGAGGATATTCAAAGGGGTTGCCTGTGGACCAGGGAATCCTGTCATCTACGTTGGCTCTAAAACAGGGAGAGATGGTATTCATGGCGCAACTATGGCTTCAGAAGAATTCGATGAAAAGTCGGGAGAGAGACGTCCCACGGTTCAGGTTGGTGACCCTTTTACAGAGAAGCTCTTACTGGAAGCCTGCCTCGAGGTAATGAGCAGAGATTGTATAGTTGGTATTCAAGATATGGGTGCAGCAGGACTGACATGTTCATCCTGTGAAATGGCAAGCAGAGGAGGGACAGGGATTGAGATAGATCTTTCCAAAGTGCCAAGACGGGAAGTGGGGATGATACCTTACGAACTGATGTTGTCAGAATCTCAGGAGAGAATGCTTCTGGTTGTGAAGGAGGGTTATGAAAAAGAGGTAGAGGAAGTATTTAAAAAATGGGATTTGGATGTATCCGTGGTGGGTATGGTCACGGATGATGGTTTACTCAGGGTGATGAATGATGGTGTGATGGTAGCTGAAATACCGGCCAGGGCTTTGTCCGAGGAATCCCCGGTCTATTTACGCCCCAAAGAAAGACCCGAATACCTTTCCATAACCCAGAGATTTTCTATAGATAACCTTCCCGAACCAGTAGAATATACGGGAATTTTGCTTGAATTATTGGGGTCTCCTAATATTGCCAGCAAAGGGTGGGTTTACAGGCAATATGACCATATGG
>WOUX01000254.1 GCA_009773075.1 bacterium
GGCATGTCTTCCTCCGGCAAAACCCTGGAAAGTACCCCCTTATTTCCATGTCTACCTGCCATCTTGTCACCAACAGACAGCTTCCTCTTGACAGCAACATTAACTTTTACCATTTTGATGACCCCGGGTGGTAACTCATCACCCTTTGTTATCCGGTTGATCTTCTGTTCAAATACCAATTTCACTAAGTCAACCTGCTCATTAAAAACCTCTATGATTCTATCAATTTCAGACTCAATATCTTTACCGTCAACGATTGAGACATCCCTCCATTTAGCAACAGGGATATTAAAAATATCTTCTTCTGTAATAACCTGTCTTTTCTTTAATAAAACAGCACCTTCTTTATCAACTGTTAATTTCGTAGCAGAGGTTTTTCCAATCAAGAGCTTCTTGATTTTTTGAACAGCACAATCCTTGAGGATACTAATCTCATCTTCCTGGTCAGTTAGTAGTCTTGATACTTCAGAATTCTCAATATATTTTGTCCTCTCATCCTTTTCTACCCCTCGTCTTGAAAATACCTTTGCATTAATTACTGTCCCTTGAACCCCTGGCGGAACCCTTAAAGAAGTATCTTGTACATCTCTAGCCTTTTCACCAAAAATTGCCCTGAGTAATTTTTCTTCAGGTGAAAGTTGAGTCTCTCCCTTTGGTGTAATCTTCCCAACCAAAATGTCTCCAGGTCCGACCTCAGCACCAATACGAATAATTCCACTTTCATCAAGATCCTTTAAAGACTCTTCACCGAGATTAGGTATATCTCTGGTAATCTCTTCTTTTCCCAATTTTGTGTCTCTAGCAACTACCTCAAATTCCTCTATATGAATTGAAGTAAAGCTATCATCCTTTAGGACTTTCTCACTTATCAGAATAGAGTCTTCAAAGTTATAACCACCCCATGGCATAAAGGCTACCAAAACATTATGTCCTAAAGCAAGCTCTCCCATATATGTTGCTGTGCCATCTGCAATAATTTCCCCTTTTTTTATTTCATCTCCGACATTCACCAGGGGCTTTTGATTAATACAGGTGTTTTGATTAGAACGTTGATATTTTACAAGATTATAGATATCAATACTACTCTCTAACTCTTTTCCTTCTTCTTCTTTAATCCTGACTACAATGCGAGAGGAATCTACATTTTCAACTACACCATTTCTCTTCGCTATTACAGTTACCCCTGAATCTCTAGCAATGACACTCTCGATACCCGTTCCTATCAAAGGGGCATCTGTACGCATCAGAGGCACTGCTTGTCGTTGCATATTAGAACCCATAAGTGCTCTGTTTGCATCATCATTCTCCAAAAATGGAATCAATGAAGCTGCTACACTAACCAGTTGATTAGGAGAGACATCCATGAAATCAACTTCCTCTGGTGAAATCATAATGAACTCTCCACTCTTACGAGCAGAAATTACCTCCATAACAAATCTTCCGTTTTCATCCAGTGGAGCATTAGCTTGAGCGATAATATGATCCTCTTCATCTATTGCAGAGAGATACTTGATATTCTTCGTTGCAACTCCATTAACCACTTCTCTATAAGGGGTTTCGATAAAGCCGTATTCATTAACCCTGGCAAAAGTGCTTAAAGAGACAATTAGACCAATATTTGGCCCTTCAGGGGTTTCAATAGGACATATTCTTCCATAATGTGTGGGGTGTACATCTCTGACCTCAAATCCTGCCCGCTCTCTGGTCAAACCACCTGGTCCCAATGCACTGAGCCGCCGTTTATGAGTAACCTCTGACAAAGGATTCGTTTGATCCATGAATTGAGAAAGCTGACTGCTGCCAAAGAATTCTTTAACCACGGCTAAAACAGGTTTAGCATTAATCAGATCATGAGGCATAAGCGTTTCAATTTCTTGCAAACTCATTCTCTCCTTAATAGCCCTTTCCATTCGTACTAAACCAAGTCGGTACTGGTTTTCAACGAGTTCTCCAACTGACTTAACTCTTCTATTCCCCAGGTTATCAATATCATCTATTGATCCCTTTCCGTTCTTCAACTCCACAAGCACCCTAACAGCTTCTAGAATGTCTTCCCTTTTAAGTGTCCTATGCTTTAAAGGAATATTCAAACCCAACTTATAATTTAGTTTTAATCTACCGACCTCCGATAGATCATAACGCTCAGGATTAAAAAAAAGATTACTAAAAAAGATGGTGGCAGTCTCCACAGTAGGTGGATCACTAGGGCGCAACCTTCGGTAAATCTCAATTATTGCATCTTCGGCGCTAGATATTTTGTCAATAGCCAATGTATTCCGCAACGACAAGTCAATGCTTCCATCGCTGATATGAAGCAAGTCAAATTCCTTTATCCCTCTGGATTTTATCTCCTTAAATTTCTCAAGGGTAAGTTCGTCGTTACATTTAAGTACAACTTCCTCTAAATTAGGATCAATTACATCATGGGAACTGATACATCCCAAGATATCTTCAACTCCAGCAGAAATATGCTTTATTCCGGCATCTATCAGCTTGCGAACAACAGTCTGGGTTATTTTCCTACCTTTCTTAATAATCATCTCACCAGTCTCAGGAGATATGATATCGTTTGAGGTTTTAACCCCTACTAAAAGATCAGGTTCCATACTTCTTTTAACAGATCTTCAGTAGAATAACCTAGAGCTTTAATCAAAATAGTTGCCGGAAATTTTCTTCGTCTATCAATACGTACATAAATTATATCTTTGGGATCAAATTCTAAATCTATCCATGATCCCCGCTGAGGGATGATCCTTGCAGAATAAAGTAACTTACCACTGATATGGGTTTTACCTTTGTCATGATCAAAGAATATTCCTGGGGATCTGTGCAATTGGCTGACTATTACTCTTTCTGTTCCATTGATGACAAAAGTTCCATTATCAGTCATCAATGGAATCTCTCCAAAATAGACCTCCTGCTCTTTAACGTCTCTAATGTTTCGGATGACTGTTTCATCATCAACATCCCAAACAACAAGCCGCACAGTAACTTTAAGGGGAAGGGCATAAGTCATTCCCCTTTGACGACATTCATCCACCCCATACTTTGGTTCTCCCATATCATAACTCACGAAATCCAGGGATGAAGTCCCGTTGAAATCTCTTATTGGAAAAACACTCTTAAACACTTCTTGAAGCCCGATATCTTCACGCTTATCAGGGTCGATATCCTTTTGTAAAAATCTTTCATAAGACCTCTTTTGGATATCTATAAGGTCCGGGATATCAATAATGTTTTGGATCCTTGTAAAATTTTTTCGTGTCATACGGGTATTCAATGATACTGAGCGACCCATATTAACTCCTCTCAAGCCGACAAGCGTCTCGGAATCTATACAACTTATTGAAGTTAAAGGTATTTTTTGTTTTGACCACACAATCGGAAATCGGAAATTGGTTTTATTTTATTTGCGACTCCCGAACAATGGTCTATTCAATCTCTACAGTAGCTCCTACTTCTTCTAATTGTTTCTTAATATCCTCAATCTCTGCTTTAAGAACCCCTTCCTTAACAGATTTAGGTGCACTCTCAACCAAGTCCTTAGCTTCTTTTAACCCCAGTCCTGTAAGTGCCCTAACCACTTTAATAACTTGAATTTTTTTATCCCCCACCGCTTTTAGTATTACATTAAACTCTGTTTTTTCTTCAGCGACTGCTTCGACCGGCACCTGACCGGTGGGCGCAACAGTAACTGGGGCTAAAGCTGAAACACCAAATTTCTCTTGCAATTCTTTTATAAACCCCGAAAGTTCCAGAACTGTCATATTCTCTATAAAATCAATAACATCTTCTTTAGTAACTTTTGCCATATCTTAATCCCCCCTAGTTTAATTTAATTTCAACTGTTATTTTATTTTTTCTTTAATCGCTTCTAGTACACAAATAAATTTTGAGAGTATCCCATTTAAGACCTGTACCAGGCTCGTTTGACTCGAAGCAAATAGAGATAGCATCTGTGCCAACAGTGCCTCTCTACTTGGGATATCAGCAAGTAATTTAATATCATCGACTGTTATAACTTTACCATCTAATACTCCAGATTTAATCTCTAACTTTGGATAATCTTTGCTAAATTTTATTAAAACCTTTGCTGGAGACAGAGGATCATCATAGCTAATAGCAATCGCAGTAGGACCACTAAAATAATCATCCAGTAACTCTAACTCTGTAGCCTTAGCGGCAAGTTTTACAATACTATTTTTAACAACTCTATACTCTATTGCTTCGCTTC
Source organism: bacterium (assembly GCA_009773075.1). GTDB lineage: Bacteria > Desulfobacterota > UBA8473 > UBA8473 > UBA8473 > UBA8473. The sequence continues at coordinate 4,235 of WOUX01000254.1, forward strand.
GAAGCTCCCTTCTCAGCCTATTTATTTCCTCTACATTCAGACCGCAATAGTCTGTAAGAATAGCAATCTTTGCTTTTCGAAATTTCCCGTTAAGTTCTGGAATAATTTGTTCTTTCAATTTTCTATTCAACGGTATCCAACCCTCCTTTTTGAGTAGGGATTAAAAACAAAATAAAAACCTCTGGTAGATTCAGAGGCTATGTAATTAAGGATATTAACTTTATTCCTCTAATCTTACTTTAATCTCCCTCTAACATGGAGAGGGTCGATCTTTATTCCGGGGCCCATGGTTGAGGCAAGGACTACACTACGCAAATACACTCCTTTACTTGAAGGTGGTTTTGCTTTAATTATAACATCGAGAAGTGATATAATATTATCCAATATCTTCTCTAGACTGAAAGAGACCCTTCCAACAGGCACATGAACTATGCCTGTCTTGTCAGCCCTAAAATCAACCTTCCCGGCTCTTAACTCTTTAACCACACGGGCAACATCAAAAGTCACAGTACCAACCTTGGGATTTGGCATTAATCCCCGTGGCCCTAAAATTTTCCCTATCTTTCCAACAAGACTCATCATATCCGGAGTGGCAACAACCTTATCAAACCCTAACCATCCTCCAGCAATTTTATCGATCAAATCCTCAGATCCAACAAAATCAGCACCAGCTTCATTTGCTTCCTTTTCTTTTTCTCCCTTTGCAAAGACCAAAATCGTAACCTCTTTACCTGTTCCACTAGGTAAAACTACAGTTCCCCTCACCATTTGATCAGGCTTTCTAGGATCGATACCAAGCTTAATGGAAACATCAATCGATTCATCGAATTTGGCATACGAACTGTCTTTTACAATTTTTATGCCTTCTTCCAACTCATACTTTTTAGTTGTATCAACTTTTTTTACTGCCTCTAAATATTTTTTCCCTTTTTTTGCCACTTTTTTCTCCAACTTAACACTGTCAGTAATCCTACAATTTATTATCTTGCTAAAAAACTATTCTATTATTTCTATCCCCATGCTTCTAGCTGTTCCCTCTATAGTCTTAATAGCGCCAGGTAAATCAATTGCATTAAGATCCGGCTGTTTGGTTTTAGCAATCTCCTCTACTTGTTTGCGTGTAACTTTACCAATCTTGTCTTACTGACGCTGGAGGAGTTTTAGTAATGAAACTAAATGACCTATCGACATATACGGTAATAACAACTGGGATTATCATACCTTCTTGTTTTTGAGTCTGAGCATTGAAGGACTTACAAAACTCCATTATATTAACTCCATGTTGCCCTAATGCCGGTCCTACCGGAGGAGAGGGGGTTGCTTTACCTGCTGTAACTTGAAGTTTTATAATCCCAATAATCCTTTTAGCCATCGACACCCTCCTAGATTAAATCTTTTGGACCTGAAGGAACTCTAGTTCTACCGGCGTAGATCTACCAAAGATACTCACAAAAACCTTTAACTTTCCTTTTTCAGGTTTAACTTCTGCGACAACACCATTGAAATTTGTAAAGGGACCGTCAATCACTCTAATGGTATCACCCTCCTCGTATAATACTTTGGGTTTTGGCTTAAGAGTCCCTTCATTCATCTGATTCAATATTTCTTTTATTTCTTCATCCGGAATAGCCACCGGATCGGTTCTTCCACCTATAAAACCTGTAACTTTAGGAGTATTTCTAACAATGTGCCAAGTTTCGTTATTTAATTCCATATTGATTAGTATATATCCTGGGAAAATCTTTCGGTCAGAGGTCTTTTTCTCGCCTTTAACAAGTTCAACAACCTTTTCTGACGGTACAAGAATTTCAGAAAAAAAATCTTCTTTTTTATGGGACTTTATTCGTTCTTCTATAGCCGTCTTAACCTGATTTTCACAGCCCGAATATGTATGAACAACATACCACTTTTTTGCCATTGTTTTAATTGCAACTCACTAGATAAAATCCTAATCAGCCTAAAATAATCCTGATCAGCCTCGATAACCCAATGTCAATAAGGCCCAAAAACATAGCTACGATAATTACAACAACCAAAACAACAGAAGTTGACCCAATAGTTTCTTTTCGAGAAGGCCAACTAACTTTTTTTAACTCGACTTTAACTTCTCTGAGAAACTTAATTGTTTCATTAACCACTTGGAAACCTCTTATGGAGAAGTCACCAGATGATGGCAGGCCAGGAGGGATTCGAACCCCCATCCCCCGGATTTGGAGTCCGGCGCTCTAGCCATTAGAGCTACTGGCCTACTTAGCCACCTGAAGTAGACTTAACACAATATTTGAAAATTTACAAACAAACCTCTGGTTAATGTTTCCACAAGGAGGCTGGACAAACAAGTAACAATAAAAACAAAAGCTTAAAAAAATAGAACCACGCTCAACGTGGCATACCAAAAACACTCCAATAAATAGAAATGGTAGGTAACTTATTTGGTTTCCCTATGAAGGGTATGATTACGGCAGAACCTACAATACTTTTTGAGTTCTAGTTTATTAGGTGTAGTTCTTTTGTTTTTTGTCGTTGTATAGTTCCTCCTTTTACACTCACCACAAGCAAGGATAATAATCTCTCTCATATCTAAATCTTTTCATTTAATTATTTGACTTTAATTGCCTTAAACCAAAGCCATTTATTTATTCAACAATATCACTTATCACGCCAGCGCCCACAGTTCTACCACCTTCACGAATAGCAAACCTCAA
>WOUX01000255.1 GCA_009773075.1 bacterium
GCGGTTTCTCGTTATGGCAACCTTAATTATATACTCAGTGTCTTTGTACTATTACTCCTTGTGTCTTATTTAAGTCTTTTTATTGGCACCTTTGCTTTTTTAGTAAGATATATTGAGAGCAAGGTTGGTTTAAAGGAAGTCACTGCAGCCCCTTTTATCTGGGTTTCTTTAGAATATATCAGGTCTTTCCTATTTACAGGTTTCCCATGGGAGAGTTTGGGTTACTCCCAGTTTTTAGTTCTGCCCCTTATCCAGGTCTCTGATATTACCGGGGTCTATGGGATAAGTTTCTTAATCGTCTTAGTAAATGCTTTATTGTTTAATATATCTTACAGCCTATTTTCAAAGAGAGAGCAAAGGTTTTATAAAGAGGCTGCCTTTACCTTTCTTCTATTAATCATAACTTTTAGTTACGGAGGGTGGCGGCTGTCTGATGTCAGTAAGAAGACTCAAACATTTTCAAATATAAAGGTTGCGCTTGTACAGGGCAATATCGATCAGAGTATAAAATGGGATCCGGCATTTCAGGACAGTACCTTTAAAATATACAGAGACTTGAGTTTTCAGGCTGCTAAGTCCAATCCCAGCCTGATTGTTTGGCCGGAGGCCGCAGCCCCTTTTTTCTTTCAATCTAATGATAAGTATAGAAAGCTGCTCATTGATATCTCTAAAGAGACCGATTCATACCTTCTATTCGGGAGCCCTGCCTATCAGAAAGGTGAGGGAAAAATAGAGTATTTCAACAGCGCCTTTTTAATCTCACCCGACAACAATGTATTTGGGAGATACGACAAGACCCATTTGGTTCCACTGGGGGAGTATGTCCCCCTTGGCAAGTATCTGTATTTTATTGATAAGATTGTTGAAGGGATCGGCGATTTTTCCTCAGGGAAAAGGATTGCACCATTGGAATTTCCCTTGGCAAGACTCGGTGTTTTTATATGTTATGAAGGCATTTTTCCTGACCTGGTTAGGAAGTTCGTTAAAAAAGGGGCAAATATTTTAGTAAATATAACCAATGATGCTTGGTTTGGTGAGACATCCGCTCCATATCAGCATCTTTCTATGGTGACTTTTCGGGCAGTTGAAAACAGGGTCTTTGTAGCCAGAGCTGCTAATACAGGCATCAGTTCATTTATCGATGCTACAGGAAAGATAAGAGCTACAACGGAGATATTTACAGAAGGGTTTCTTGTAGATAGGATTCCCTTGGTTAATATCCATACCTTTTATACAGGATATGGAGACATTTTTGCCAGGATATGTTTGCTAATTACATTAACAATAATCTTAAGAGAGGTGCTAAAAAGTGTTAAGCGACGTTCAAGAAAGGTTTAAAGAGCTGGAGAAGAGAATGGATGATCTTCGAGGTCATCTTTGATATAGCAGGGATAAATTTACGTTTAGGGGATATAGAAAAGTTGATGGCAAAGCCTGATTTTTGGGATGATAAAGAGACGGCACAGCTGGTTCTAAAAGAGAGTAAAGCTCTTCATAATCTGGTAAATCAGTGGGAAGACCAGAGAAAGAAACTCGAGGATATGGGGGTACTCCTGGAACTTGTGGAAGAGGAGGGTGATGAAGATACTGTTGTTGAGATCGAAGCAAGCCTTGACAGGATAGAAAAAGAGGCATTGGAGATGGAGGTCAAGCGGATGCTGGGAGGAGAGAATGATTTTAATAACGCTATTGTCAGCATCCATGCCGGGGCTGGTGGTACTGAAGCCCAGGATTGGGCAGAGATGTTAATGAGGATGTATTTACGGTGGGCTGAAAGTAAGGGGTTTAAGACAGAGATTATAGATTACATGGGGGCCGATGAGGCCGGGCTAAAGAGTGTAACCTTTACTATGGAGGGAGATTATGCCTACGGTCTTCTGAAGGCAGAGATAGGGATACACAGGCTGGTTAGAATATCACCTTTTGATGCCGGTGGGAGGAGACACACCTCCTTTGCCTCTGTATTCGTATATCCTGACATTGAAGATGAGTTCGATGTGGAGATAAATGAGGATGATCTAAGAATCGATACATTTCGAGCCAGCGGAGCCGGTGGGCAGCATGTCAATAAAACCGATTCGGCGGTGAGGATTACACACCTCCCAACAGGTATTGTGGTACAGTGCCAGAATTTGAGATCTCAGCATAAGAACAAGGCTATGGCCATGAAGGTTCTTAAATCCAAGCTTTACGAGTTAGAGATGGAAAAGAGGGCTGAGGAGATAAGTGAACTCCATAGCAATAAGAAGGGAATTGCATGGGGAAGTCAGATACGTTCCTACATACTCCATCCCTACAGGATGGTCAAGGATCATAGGACAAACAAAGAGATAGGTAATGTAGACGCTGTATTGGATGGGGGTATCGATCAGTTAATTGAGGCATACTTGCTTTCCAATAATAAGGTAAAACCGAAATAAAGGATTCAAGGAGTCAAGGAGTCGAGGATTCGAGTGAAAAGATTGCTTTTTTTATCTTGCTGATAGCTGAATGCTGATCGCTGAACGGTTATGGAAGGACTATGGTAAAGGATAGAATACGGATCGGTACCCGTTCAAGCCGGCTTGCATTATGGCAGGCTAATTGGGTAAAGGAACAATTAGAGAAGAGATACCCAGGGATAAAATGCAGTTTAGAAAAGATAAAGACCAGAGGGGATAAAATAACGGATGTTCCATTAGCAAAGGTGGGAGGTAAGGGGCTTTTTTTAAAAGAGATTGAAGACACCCTCTTAAATGGCAAGATAGATATTGCCGTTCATAGCATGAAAGACGTTCCTACCACGCTGCCAGAGGG
>WOUX01000256.1 GCA_009773075.1 bacterium
AGTTCAGCTGGGCTAAGACCAGCACTGCTCTTTTAGATGCTATGAAAACTACTTCCAAGCTGTTCTTGCTTATTGGTGCGGCAATTGGATTCGCGCTTATCCTCACATATAATGGAGTCCCCCAAATGGTTACCGGGTTGGTAGCAGAGGCTGGACTCTCCCGCATGGGATTTATGGCATTGTGCTTCATCCTGTATCTCGTATTGGGGATGATCTTGGATGCCGGGCCTATAATTATAATTACTCTTCCCGTTATATGGCCGGCAGCCCTGGCGGTGGGTGCTGATCCGATACACTTTGCCGTATTTTTGGTTGCAGCGGTAGTGTCTGGACAAGCTACCCCTCCTTATGGTGTAAATCTATTCGCCATGGCAGGGTTGACCCGGGAGCCTGTGGGAGACATAGTCAAAGGAGCCATCCCCTTCATTATAGCGCTATATGTTGGTGTGGCAATAGTTATGTTAATACCTTCTCTGTCCACTTGGCTGCCAAAATTTATGATGCATTAACGGGCATTGGCTATGGTGAAAGGCATAAATGATAAGTTGACATAATTACTAAATCCTAATATCTGTTCAAGACCTTAAGAAGCATTCAGCGGTCAGCAGATGGCCTTCATTCCTAGGATAATATTCGGAAGCTGAAGGCTGATAGCTGGAAGCTAAGAGACATTGTTTAGTGATTTTATTTTTAAACATAGGACTACCCAATAAATAACGTTGGAGAGAAGCATGAAAAGAACCAGAGTTTGTGAGCTATTCGGCATCGACTACCCTATAGTACAGGCGCCGATGGGTTGGATTGCGTGTGCTGAGTTGGTAGCAGCGGTTTCCAATGCTGGGGGATTGGGTACCCTTGGCCCCGCAGCCGGAGCAAGAAATCAAGATGAAGACAGGGACATAGATGCGGTGGAAAAGTGCTTGAGGGAGCAGATTCGTGAGGTGAAAGCCCTTACCGGCAAACCGTTTGCTGTTAATTTTCCCATTGGCTGGGGAAAACAGAAGATAGTTAACGAGCGGCGTGTTGCTGCGGCACTGGACGAGGGAATACCGATAGCCAATGTCTCCATGGGCTCACCTGAAGTACTCACCAAGAGGTTTCATGATGTCGGAGTTAAGGTTATCCATATTGTCACTTCAGCAAAGCACGCTCGAAAGGCTGAGGCAGCAGGGGTAGATGCAATTGTTTGCATCGGTCATGAGGCAGGGGGACATATTGGTCCAGATGAAATACCAACCTTTGTCTTGGTTCCTCAAGTTGTAGATGCGGTAAAAGTACCGGTGATTGCCGCCGGGGGAATTGCTGATGCTCGAGGCCTTGTTGCAACTCTGGCACTGGGGGCAGAGGGAGTATACATGGGGACTCGTTTCATGGCGACTTACGAATGTAGTGCTCATCCCAATATGAAGCAGGCCGTGATAGAAGCAGATGATACCAGTGCTGTCGCATTTGGCCGTCGGACCGGCATATCGAGATGTCTCAAAAATGCTTACACCGATCGTCATACGGAGTTGGAAGCCAAGGGTGCTACCTTTGAGGAAATCCGAGACTACGAACGTTCGGGTGATGATCTTGAGGGATGGCGCCGTGTGCCGGCGGCTCTCATTAACGGTAATATCGAATATGGCTCAGCAGCCTGTGGTTCTATTGCTGGAAACATAAACGAGATTCTTACAGCGGAAGAGGTAATCCGTCGCATGGTAGATGGTTATCAATCGGTAATAAAGAGGTTAGAGGATTGAAATATTGAGATACTGAGGAGGATTTTATGTCTTATGAGACCCTTACCCTTCGGAGAGAAGACCATGTGGTAGTTATCAATCTTATTAGCCTTGGGAACGACCAGTTAAAAATGGCTCGACTCTCTGATGATCTTTCTGATCTTTGTGCCAAAGTTACCTCGGATTCAGAGACACGGGTAATTATCCTTACCGGTGACGGAGAGAATGCCTTCTCTATGGGAACGGATTTGCTGGGAGGGATTTCGAGTGCCAAAGAAGAATTGCAAAGAAAGATGTGTTCTATCGCTGAACCCATTGCCAGATTTGATCGACCAGTTATCGCAGCAATTAACGGGAACGCTTTAGGACAGGGTTTGGAGTTGATATTAGCATGTGACATAAGAATTGCCGTAGATACAGCTCGTTTTGGACTGCCTCATATTACAACAGGCCTAATCCCCTGGGACGGGGGGACCCAACGGTTATCGCGCTTGGTGGGAAGGGGTAAGGCTATGGAAATGATTCTCACCGGAGAGGTTATAGATGCCCATGAGGCCTATCGGATTAGTCTGGTAAACAGGGTTATAAAGCCTGATGAGCTCATGGGGGTAGCGATGGACGTGGCACGGGGGATGGCCTCCAGGGGGCCTATCGCTTTAAGGTACGCTAAAGAAGCGATATACAAAGGGATGGATCAAACTCTGGAACAGGGGTTACGTCTTGAGGCTGATCTATATTTTTTATTACAGATAACCAGTGATCGCACCGAGGGTGTCACGGCTTTTCGAGAGAAGAAAACCCCTCGGTTTGAAGGAAGATAAGGTGTTGTCTTTTGGGGAGTCTCATGAGCGGCTTTCCGACTATTATTTATGAAAAGAGGGGCAGTCTAGCCTACGTCACTCTCAATCGTCCTCAGTTTCTGAATGCCTATAATATTCAGATGAGGGATGACCTGTATCAAGTGCTGGGCGCTATCAAAGACGACAGTGAGGTTAGGGTTGCTATCCTCAAAGGAGCAGGAGAAAAGGCATTCTGTGCGGGAGCAGACTTGACTGAGTTTCTCACAGCACCATCCGCTGCGCTACATGGATATGTATTGGGTTCAGGCATTGAAATGGCCTTATTTTGCGATATAAGAATAGCCTCGGATGATACCCGGTTTGGTTTGCCTGAGGTGGGATTGGGCATTATACCGGCTGCTGGCGGAACCCAGACCTTGCCCAGGGTCGTTGGGCAAGGAAAGGCGTTAGAAATGCTGCTCACAAATCCCTGGGTAAGTGGTGAGGAGGCTTACAGAGTTGGCCTGGTCAATAAGGTTGTCCCGAGGGATGAGCTTCTACAGACCGCCGAGGCGATGGCGAGACAGATCGCATCCTATGATCCAAATGCCGTCAGGGCTGCGAAACAGGCTGCGCTGAGGGGATTAAATCTTACACTTGCAAAAGGCATTGATCTGGAAAAAAGGCTTGCGTCTGAGGTTGTATTAGCTGCTGGCCAGGGGAGTTGACAGCGCAAATAATTGATCCAGATCCCAAATATTAATATAGGAAAGAGGAGAGAATGAACACTACGGATTTTTTAAATATAGCCCATGCTATATGCCCTGAGCGGGACTGTATGGTGTTTGGAGAGAAAAGGTGGACATATGCGCAGACAAATGATAGAATCAACAAATTGGCCAATGGTCTGGCTGAGCTGGGCGTGGGCGTGGGAAAAGGCGATCGGGTGGGGATTATCCAGGTAAATTGTAATCAGTATATCGAATCTTATTTTGCCCTGGCTAAGTTGGGCGCTATTCTTGTTCCTTTGAATTTCAGAGCAAAAGCAGACGAATTGGGTTATATGGTAGCCAATGCCGAGGCTAAAGTACTATTGATGGGAAACAGATATATAGATTTGGTAAATACTATCTTACCTCGATTGCCCAGTGTGAAGCAGTGCATTTCCATGGACAGCAGCAGTGAGGGGATGCTTTATTACGAAGATATAATCAATTCCTCATCTTCTGAGGAGTGTATCAGTGAAATAGACGACGAGGATGTTACGATTTTAATGTATACGGCAGGAACCACTGGACGTCCTAAGGGTGTGCCATTGAGACACAGTGCCTTTGCCGTATACGTTCTCGATAACGTGGAGCCTGCCAACCCGGAGATAGAGGAAAAGAACTTGCTCACAGTCCCTCTGTATCATGTGGCTGGCATACAGGCGATGTTGGCCGCGGTGTATGGTGGCCGAACCCTGGTATTGATGAGTCAGTTTGAGGTAAAAGAATGGCTGGAGACCGTTCAAGAGGAGCGGGCAACACGGGCGATGTTGGTTCCAACTATGCTGAAGAAGATTATCGATGATCCGGACTTTATGAGATACGACCTAACGAGCCTTCAGGTAATTACTTATGGTGCCGCTCCCATGCCTGTTGAGGTCATCAAAAAGGCGATCGACTTGATGCCATGGGTAAAGTTTATCAATGCCTTTGGCCAGACAGAGACCGCTTCTACGATCACGATGTTAGGTCCTGATGACCATATTATTAAAGGAACTGAAGAAGAACGTGAGAAAAAGTTGAAGAGGCTTACTTCATCTATTGGCAGGCCATTACCGGATGTGGAAGTGAGAATTATTGGTGAAGAAGGAAATCCATTGCCGCCCTTGGAAGTTGGTGAGATTGTTGTAAGAGGCCCGCGAATGACAACCGGTTACTGGGGAGATGAGGAAAAGGCATCACGGTTAATGACTGTTGACGGCTGGCTGCATACCAGTGACATGGGTTGGATGGATGAGGATGGTTATATCTACCTTGCTGGTCGTGGAGACGATATGATCATCCGAGGGGGAGAGAATATCTCACCAGAAGAGGTTGAAGAGGTCCTTTATTCCCATCCCAAGGTTGAGGAAGCAGCGGTAATAGGTGTCCCTGACCTGGAATGGGGACAACAACCAAGAGCTATCGTTGTGCTGAAAAAAGGGGGAGAGGCCAGTGCAGAAGAAATTATGGAGTACTGCCGATCGAAGTTGGCAGGATTCAAGCGACCCGCCTCAGTTGTTTTTATTGATTCCTTGCCACGGAATCCTATGGGCAAACTGCTTAGGAGAGTGCTTCGTGAGGAGTATGGACAGCCTTGATTTCTGCCAAAGATAAGTAAAAAAAGAAGATATTAAAGGAGAGATGATTCAAAATGGCAAATGAAGTTGGAAAGAGGTATGTGTGTAAAAAGTGTGGTTCAGAGTTTATTGTAACTCGTGGTGGCAAAGGGAAGCTTTGCTGCTGTGGTCAACCAATGGAACTCAAAAAGTAACAGGCGCATTTTGGAGGTAAAGACGATGAGTCAGCTAGGAAAGATATAT
>WOUX01000257.1 GCA_009773075.1 bacterium
TGGAGACATAGCTTTTTACTGGCTCTCGGCGCCACAAGGGGTAAAAACCTTTTTGAGGGCGTTACCCTTACAGCCAAATATTTCTTCGATGCCGTTGGCGCCGGTTTTGACGGAAGTCTTACCTACAGACAGATAGAGGAGCCAGCAGATATTGCAAAGCACCCGACTGCCCTCAGGGATGTGAAGGAAAAGGCCAGAATGCTTGTTGGACCCTTTCTAAATAGAAAAAAAATCCTCTTTGTATGCAGAGAAAATGCCTGCCGTAGCCAGATGGCAAGCGCATTTGCCCGGTACTATGCAGGAGACAGGATTGAGGCGGAGAGTGCAGGGAGTCAGCCAATAAGCGAGATAAATACGTTGATGGTCGAGGTTATGAAGGAAAAAGGGATAGACATGGCATTTCGCAGGACAAAATCCATTGAAGAGGTTTTAGGCTATATGAAACCAGACTCAATAATATCAATGGGTTGCGGGGAAGAATGCCCCTACATTCATGGTGTACCCATGCAGGATTGGAATTTGTCTGACCCCTCTGATAAACCCATAGACTTTATGCGAGAGGTGAGGGACGAGATTGAAAAAAGGGTAGAAAAACTTACAAAAAACCTGCACTAGAGAGCGGAAAAGGGAATTTTTCAGTGTGAACTAAATACTTACAATTAAGATGGTTTCGTAAAAAGTCTTAATTCCGTCATTCCGGCGAAAGCCGGAGTCCAGAAGTCCTTGAAAATACTGGATTCCGGCTTACGCCGGAATGACAAAAGAGGGAAAACTCGACTTATTACGAGTTCATCAATTAAAACAGGAGGTCAAATTTTATGGATAAGTATGTATGTACGGTTTGTGGTTATATTTACGACCCTGCCCAGGGGGATCCGGATAACGGTGTAAAACCTGGGACCAGATTCGAAGACCTGCCCGATGACTGGTTATGTCCTGTCTGTGGGGCATCGAAGGATCAATTTGAAAAGGAGTAAACACCAGATACGGAGGGACAAATGAAACCAATAGAGATAGCTGAAGGGATCTACTGGGTTGGGGCCATTGACTGGAATATCAGAGATTTTCACGGATATTCTACATATCAGGGAACAACCTATAACTCCTACCTGATCATGGATAAAAAGATTACCCTGATTGATACCGTTAAAAAGGAGTTTGCCGACGAATTGCTAGAAAACATCAGCCGGATTGTTGATCCCAAAAAGATCGATTGTGTTATCAGCAATCACACAGAAATGGACCATTCAGGCGGTCTCCCCAGGATAATGCACAAAATCGGGGAAGATAAACCCCTGTTCTGCTCAAGGATGGGTCATAAAAACCTCTCCCGTCATTTTCAGGAGAAATGGAATTATACGCCGGTGGAAGATGGCGGGGAAATGAACCTGGGCAAAAGGAATCTGGTTTTCTTAGAAACCAGGATGCTACACTGGCCGGACAGTATGTTTACCTATGTCAAGGAAGACAAACTCCTCTTTTCCAGTGATGCCTTCGGACAGCATTATGCAGGGCTGGAAAGGTTTGACGATCAGATGGGCGAGGCTATTATGCCCCACGCCCTGAAGTATTTTGCCAATATCCTTTTGCCCTATTCTCCACTTATCCTCAACCTTGTCGACAAAGTAACAGAGATGGGATTGTCTTTCAATACAATCTGTCCTGATCACGGGATCATCTGGCGTAAAGACCCTGGCAAAATAATCAAGGCTTATATCGAGTGGAGTAATCAGAAACCTAAGAAAAAGGCAGTGGTTATTTATGATACCATGTGGCAGAGTACAAAAAAGATGGCCGAGGCCATCGTGGCCGCTCTGGGGGAAGAGGGAGTAGATGCCAGGCCAATGAACTTGCGATCCTGTCACCGAAGTGACATTATAACCGAGGTTATTGATGCAGGGGCGGTCATCGTCGGTTCTCCAACCCTGAATAACGGGATATTCCCTACAGTCAGTGATTTTCTGACCTATATGAAGGGGTTAAGACCGAAGAACAAGATCGGTGCTGCATTTTGTTCCTATGGCTGGAGCGGTGAAGCGATGAACCTGATTAATAAGGAATTAGAAGCGATGAAATTCGAAATCATCGATCCCGGCTTGAAGATACAGTATGTGCCCGATAAAGAGGGACTTCAGGCCTGCCATGAACTTGGGAAAAAGATAGCGCAGCGTCTGTCCGGCCTGTAGGATTGATCTGGCGTTTTTCAGGGTGAACTTAATTAAAGGGGAGTGCTGATGAACAAAAAATGGAAATGTACGGTTTGCGGTTATATCCATGAAGGCGAAGGCCCTCCTGATAAATGCCCTGTGTGTGGGGCCTCGAAGTACCAGTTTATCCTTTATGAGAAATTGCCGGATGCCCTTGAAAAAAGTCTGAAAGAGGCCTTTGCCGGAGAATCGAAGGCACATGTACGGAACCTGGCCTTTGCCAAAAAGGCCGAGGAGGAAGGATTGCCCCAGATTGCCGGTCTTTTTAGGGCAGTTGCCGAGGCAGAAAGGGTCCATGCCTCTGAGTATCTCAAGTACATGGAGGGAATAATCGGCAGCACAGAGGATAATCTGAAGGCTGCCTTTGAGAACGAGATCAAAGCCAATACCCAAATATATCCTCCTCTAATCAAGGATGCCATGGAACTCAATAGAGAGGATGTTGCCGGGAGTTTTTCTCGCTCCAGGGATGTGGAAGAAAGGCACAGCAAACTCTACAAGGATGCCTTATCTGCCATGGTAACGGATCAGGTGATTGATTACCATGTATGTCAGGTCTGTGGATATGTCTTTGGTG
>WOUX01000258.1 GCA_009773075.1 bacterium
CGCCATCAATCTTCTTGTCCAGTTTATCATGCACGCCATCAATCTTCTTATCCAGTTTATCATGTACGTCGTCAATCTTCTTATCCAGTACCCCTACCTTGAAGTCCACCAGTGAGATTTTATCATTCAGATTCTGTTCGGCTTTGTCTATACGTTTGTGTAGAGATGAATGCCCTTCCAGAACCAAATCGAACTTCCCTCGAATGTCTTCCAGCAATATTTCCAGATTGTCTTTGTCCATGTTTCACCTCGTAATTTTGCTGTGCTATGCTACTATGGGGATAAGGTCTTGAATTATCAGTAGTTTTTAACATCTATGCTAAGAGGTTGTCAGACCGGCAGGCTATCTTCACTCCCCAACCTAAACCTAATCTCTGTTCTCACTGATTCGGTACCCTGCCTTATGACTCTCTGTATCTGCCCGATGAGCAGCAAGATCAGTAGCCACAGCGTCAATCTTCTTCGATAATTTGGCATCTATCTCATTAACCCTTTGCGCAAAGCGGCTTTCGAGACAATCCAGCTTTTCAGATAACATCTGATATCCTTCAGTCACAATGTCCAACTTGCGCTGAACATCCTCGGACAAGATACCGATATGATATTTAAAAACTTCTTCAATCTTTTTTATGTCTTTTTCGTCCATGAGGTTAATCCCCTCACTTTATTCAATCTTGTCCCCAAACTGTTCTAACAGGTTTTTCATCAAATTATAATATCCCCTTATCTTACTGTAAATAATTTGGGCTACCTCCTCTTTATAGGTATGAGAAGTATCGTTTCTCCTGTCTGTCATTTCCAGGCATCCAACAGTCTCTTCGTCAGTTAAAAATCCTGATGAAAAGGTCTCTTTGAAGCAGGCCTTGGGGGAATTTGAGATGATACCTTCCTTTTCTTTGAGATATTCTTTTAGGAATTTCCATAGTGCTTCAAAAGTATATTCAAACCGCTGGATAGTGGCATCCCTTACAATAATTGAAAATGGCTCTCTCAGGATTTCTTCAAGTGTCATTAATGATTTTAAGGCATCACTATATCTTAGCCTCAATCTTTCCATATCACTACATCTTTTAGAGCTTCTTGTTTAAATTTCTTTGAAACCTCCGTAAAATTTACTATTTCAACCTTGTAGGGAATATTTAAATCTTCTATTTTTTCTTTAAGCAGAGTGATTTTTTCTCCTGCAAATTCTCCATAAGGAATAATACCAATATCTATATCAGATGAGGTGTAATCTTCCCCCCTCGCCCGAGAACCAAAAAGAACTATCTTTACCCTGTCATATTTAAAAAAGTCTATTACCATCTTTTTTAGTTTCAAGACATATTTGTTTTCTGACACTTCTTTTGTTCTCATCAGACAATTTTCAGGAACTCCTTAATTCAAATACCCTTATAATCAATGACATTTTCTGGCAGGTTGTGCAAATATCTCCTCATCTTCAGCTTGATACAGCTCCGCCCCTTGGGTTACATGCCAGTAGCCGATAAATTGTTAGTAATTACAATGACTTATGTTTGTTTGGGTCTCAAATAATGCTCTTCACAGCAGTACTCAGTTCGCTGTCGGGACTGTCATGAGCGTTCTCTTCAACCTCACAGTGAAGCTCCCTTATCTGCTTTTTTATCTCTTCGTACTCCGATAGCTTCCTTTTCAAAAACCTGAGCGTCAGTCTCCCCTTTTCTTCTATGCCCTTGGGGGTTAACACATACGTATAGGGGATCTTGTTCTTAGCGCTCCTAAAACGGGTAATCTTTATCAAACCTTTAGCCGCAAGTTGAGAAATACAGTAGTTCACCTTGCCAAGACTGATACCCATTTTTTTCGCCATATCACGCTGACCAAGCTGGGGATCCTGGCTCAACACCTTTAGCAGGCGGTAGTGGATTTCCTGTTCATAAGTATGGTTCATGACTTGAACTTTATATATGAGTGGCCGTTTCTTGTCAAGGGGAAATTTTTAGAATTTTTAGAATGCCATCTAAACTGAAAAGGGAACAGTTTTTACTCAAAAGTATTTTATTCAATCTTATCCTCAAACTGTTCTGGCATATTTTTCATCAAAGTGTAGTATCCTTCTATCCAAGGCTTTCCAGAATCCCGAATACATCAAAAACGCTTGGTTTTTCAGGGACAGAACAGGCCTCGGGGCTTTTAACAACTAAGAAGGCGTCATTCCTTGTATGTTTCCCTGTAAAGATGGTGGTTTCCGTAAGCGTTTCAGCCTGTGGCCGGGCCTTTAGGTCAAACCCTGTATTAGAGGTCAAAACCAGGTCCGGAGCCCGGTCGAGAAGGGGGCCTTTGTATATATCCTCTTTCCTATAGACTTGATTTATCACCTTCTCACCTTCAACCTCCATGGCATTAAAGACATCTATTAAGTCACCAATAACAGCCTCTCTGTCCTTTTCCTTTATGCTGCCTCGAGGGTATTTAGCACTTGTATTTATATAAATCCTATTTGGCTCAAGGGCAAATGCCCGAGTTTCTTTATCTATATCATCGTAGCTTGCATCAGAGGTCTTTTTTAGCTTCAGAAACCCAGTTTTTCTTAAATAGTAGTTTATGTAGGTGGTGTTCTTCATCCGTTCAAAACCATGATCGGAAAGGATGATCAATGAGTCCTCAGGGCATATTCTCCATGCAATCTCTCCAATCACCTCATCGATAGTATTAAAATATCGGAGAAAGGTATTGTGGTATGGATGGGTATTGTCTTCATAA
>WOUX01000259.1 GCA_009773075.1 bacterium
AACAATACCGCTTAAAACCTTTTCCACTGTTATCTCTTTCCTGAACTGGGCTTTAGGGTTTAACACCCCATTCTTATGATTCTTAACAGCAACCATGGCCATCTGTTCTTTCAGCTTTTGAAGGGGAATCCCATACTTCTTTGAATAAAGATGGGCTGCCATTCCAAACGCCCCTGGAAAAGTAATGCCGGCAAAACCCTCATAACGGCTATCACTCCCCATAGCAAACGTCCTGGTAGCCATGGGGGTTCCCATAGCCATCGCCTTCTCTGTACCCCCTGTTAAGACTATGTCATAGAAGCCCGATGCAACCCAAAGGTAGGCATTTCTCATAGCCACCGTAGCAGAGGCGCATGCCCCTTCAAACCTTGTGGCAGGAACATTCGGTATCCCAATATCGGCTGCACACATAGGAGCCAAATTCATCTGGCCTTCCTCAAAATCCCCAAGACCATTCCCCAAAAAGAGTGCCTGGATGTCTCTGGGTTCTATATTCGACTCGGTTATTGCATCCATTGCTGCCTCTGAGAACATCTCTATTTGGGTTTTTTCCGACATGCCAAACTGAGTCATGCCAACTCCAACTACTGCTACTTCTCTCATCTTCAATCCTCCTGGAAGAACTTTCTAATGTTTTTTCAACAAAAAACGGGTAACGTTTGAGCTAGAAGATACTCCTGGGCAAATTAATAAACAGTCCTAACCCAGCAGGGTATTGGCGATTACTACCCTTTGAATCTGATTCGTACCCTCATAGAGCTGGGTTATCTTCGCATCCCTCATCATACGTTCCACAGGATACTCTCTTATATAGCCATAGCCACCAAGAACTTGAATGGCATCCACAGTCACTTTCATGGCCGTATCAGAAGCGAAATTCTTTGACATGGATGAAAATCGAATCACCTCAGCAGGCAATCTGCTCATATCCTTAGCCTGCTTTTCAAGCAATGATGCCGTTTTGTACAAAAGCTGCCTTGCTGCCTCTACCTGAGTCGTCATATCAGCCAGCATAAACTGTATACCCTGAAAGGTAGCAATAGGTTTGCCAAATTGCTTTCTCTCCTTCGCATATCCAACAGCATAGTCAAGGGCACCCTGGGCTATGCCAAGGGCCTGAGCGGCTATACCCGGTCGGGAGAAGTCCAGCGTCTTCATACAGATTGCAAACCCCATCCCTTCGCCACCGAGAAGGTTCGCAGCCGGTATCCTGCAGTCCTCAAAGATTAGTTCCGTCGTATCACTTCCCCGAATCCCCAATTTTTTCTCGTGCTTGCCTACGGAAAATCCGGGGGATCCCTTTTCAACGATAAAAACACTCAAAGCCTTGGAAGACTTTGCTGTATCCGGGTCTGTCTTGGCAAAGACAGAGTAAACATTGCCAATACCTCCATTTGTAATAAATATCTTGGTGCCGTTTAGAATATATTCATCTCCGTCTTTCACTGCCCTTGTCTGAATACTTCCCACATCGGAACCTGCACCTGACTCGGTTATGGCACATGCACTAAGATGTTCTCCGCTGGCTATCTTTGGAAGAAACTTTTGCTTCTGTTCCTCACTGCCTCCCAAAAGGATTGGCAGCAAACCCAATTCCTGAACAGCAGGGATAAGTCCGGTACTTGCACATACCTTTGATAACTCTTCAATAATAATACACAATGCCAGGGGGCCTGATCCCATACCGCCGTATGTCTCAGGGACATCGGCACCCATAAGGGCGTTTTCCTTAAGGAGTTCCAAAATATCCCACGGGTATTCTTCTGTCTCATCTATTCCGGCTGCCCTGGGAGCAACCTTACCCACCGCGAGTTTCCTTACTGTCTGGCGGATCATCTCTTGTTCTTCAGTTAGATCATATTGCATTTTCCCTCTCCTTTGCGGCTATTGGGTAATCCATTTGATTAGGGTCCACTATCTTCCCTTGAATTGTGCCTTACGCTTCTCTAAAAATGCCTTTGCCCCTTCCTTTTGATCTTCGGTTTTAAAGAGTTCACCAAAGAGTTTTTTCTCTAATTTCAGACCTTCGTTCAGGGTCATATTAACGCCCTCATCTATCGCCTTTTTAGCATACTTTATAGCTATGGGACCTTTCTCCATAATCTTCTTTGCCATATTTTTTGCCTCTGAAACGGCTTCTCCTTTTGGGGCAACTCTATCTACAAGGCCGATTTCTTTTGCCTCAGAGGCAGTTATCATATCGCCGGTAAATATTAGTTCCTTAGCCTTACCTTTCGGCACTAATCTTGGAAGCCTCTGGGTACCGCCTGCACCAGGAATAACGCCCAGGTTTACTTCCGGCTGTCCAAACTTTGCACTTTCAGAGGCAATCCTGATATCACAGGCCATAGCCAGTTCACAGCCTCCTCCCAAAGCCATACCGTTAACCGCACAGATAACCACTTTCTCAAGACCCTCGATTTTGTCAAAAACCCCCTGGAGTTCCTGAGAAAATTCCTCACCCTCTTTTTGGCCCATTTTAGGGAACAGACTTATATCCGCCCCTGCCACAAAGATTTTCTCCCCTGCCCCGGTTAGTATAACGGTTTTTACGGCCTCATCCTTTGCCAATTCTTCAAAAACCTCGTCCAGTTCACAGGTAGTCTTGTTATCCAGTGCATTCGCCGGCGGATGGTTAATAGTAACAACGGCTATACCTTCTTCGACCACATAACTCACAAACTCTCGACTCATTATCTAATCCTCCTTTTTTCAGGCT
>WOUX01000260.1 GCA_009773075.1 bacterium
GTTATATATCTCTCCATTGTAAGTAATCCATACCTTCCCATCCTCATTGGACATGGGTTGATGCCCTGAAGGAGAAAGATCAATGACACTCAACCTTTGATGCCCCAAACCTATATTGTAATCGTTATGCGATACTCGAAATTTGTTATCATTAATTATACTATTCAAGACTAACGGTTTACGATCTCCATTTGATGATAGGAAAACCATTCCACTATCGTCCGGTCCCCGATGCTTCAAAACCGATGTCATCTTTTTCAGAAGCCCTTCATCAAAAGCTTCTTTCCGTTTTTTCAGATTAACAAAACCACAAATTCCACACATACTTTTCTATCCTATATATCACCCAACCACTTAACCCATTGAAGATTCTTTCGCACAGCATTATATATCCCTTGGTCCGACGTAATGAAAGGAATACCTTCATCCTCGGCAAGGGCTAAGTAACTGGCATCATATACAGATCGATTATAAACCTTGCAATAATGTAACACTTGGGGGAAAAACATGGATAGGTTCTTTAGTTTAATCCCTAAGCTCACAAATCCATCGACAGCAGTTAAGAGTTGTTCCTCTTCAATTCTTCCCATTCGGCTGGCAATTACTAATCCATTAACAACCTCATAGTCTAACAATGAGGGGGCAAGAATATCCAGTTTATCTGAAACATATTTCTCCAGTAAACCCAATGCCTTTTCACCGTATTGTTCATCGGTAAGATACCATTTCAAAACCACACTTGCATCTATAACAGCCCGTTTCAATCTTTCTCCTCCAGTTGTTTTTTAGACTCTTTATAAATCTCATCTACCGAGATACCCACTTTCAAAAAGGCCGCTCTTGCTTCCATAATTCTTCTATAGCCCTCTACTCGCTTAGAATGCCGGTATTCCTCATAAGGGACAATTACTGCTACAGGTTTCCCCCTTTTCGTAACAATGACTTCCTCTTTCTTTTCAGCAGCATTATGGATTAATCGACTAAAACCTTTTTTCCCTTCTGCAATACTTACAATAGTACCTTCCATATAACCTCCCAAGTGACCTTTTTTATGACCAATTATATAGACATAACTGATGATGTCAAGGGCAAAAGCTGGATTAAGGAAAAGGCTCCCCTTTAATCCTGTTCCAGGTTTCGGATACTCGGTGGGCCAATCTATCTATCCTATACTTTCGAATATATTTCCATGAACGTTTATCTTTGAATAAAAGGTAAATATTTGAAATTTTTGTAAGGAATATATTATGATCATCATCGTCAATCTGTATTCGACCGATGCCGGCCGGACTTGGTCGTTGATTTGTTGGACACTGTGTAAAAACTGCCTGCAAACCAATGGTTTGCAGAAAATTCCATAAGGATTTTCCGGGGAGACCTACCTTGAAAGCGCAATATTTGATTTGAGCATCAAAATTACTCCTCACAAGTTCCAATGACCTAGAAATGCTCTCTTTTATGGATTGTTTATCATATTGATTTTTAATACCTTTGCCTTCATATCCTAAAAGACCTATTTCCATACCGCTGCGAAAGATTTCGCAAACTTCCTCCCAATTCAAACATTTTATCGGTTTGCCCTTAATTGTCCTTTCCTTGCCGATATATTCGGTAACGATAAAAAATGTGGCAGGGAAGTTATACCTTTTCAATACAGGAAGTACATTAGAAAAGGCATCTTTATAACCACCATCAATAGTGATCGCAATGGATTTGGGATGTAAATTGATTAGGCGATTCAGGTGATCCATAGCCTGGCTCAACATGACAACCCTGTAACCATTTTCTCAAAGATAGCGCATTTGCCATTCAAAACTTCTCGGTAAAAGCCCGTCTTCCATCATCTCTTCAGGGTAATCCCCTATGTTTTGATAAAGTAAAATAGGTATCTCTTTCATAGCTTCGATATGGATCAGCTTTCTGAAAATACCTTTTCCATGGCGTCAACATTCTTTTCCCAGGAATAATTCGCTTCCACAAAAGACCTGCATAGAGAAGAAATATCCTGCCAAAGCCCTGGATTATTTTTAAATCGCTGACATGTCTCAATAATTAATGCTGCCATAGAGTCCGGTTGGGTGTCTCTGAAAATATATTTTGGGTCCAGTCGTTCCAGAATCTCTTTTGTTCCGCCAACCGGCGTTCCTAACACAGGAACACCCGAAGCCAGAGCTTCCAAAGTCACCAAACCAAATCCCTCTAACTCCAAGGTGGGAAGAATAAAAATATCAGCTGAGCGGTAGTAATCAGGAAGTTCTTCTTCAGGAATGAAGCCGGTAAAATGAATGTGATTCTCAACTCCTAAGTCTTGACTCAATAAAATAAGGTCATTTTTGAGAGCTCCCTTTCCGCCCAATACGAAATAGATATCGGGAACAGTTTTTAGAACCTCTTTGATAGCATATATCAGATTTTTCAATCCCATTCTAGGCACCAGATTCCTTACTGAAAATAATATCATCTTTTCTTGAGGAATATTCAAAGACTGCCTGATTTCCGCCCTATCTGCGGCCGGATAAAATCGTTGCAGATCAACGCCCCCAGGAATAACCATAATTTTTTCAGAAGGAATTTCATAGGCACGCCATAATTTCTCCTGAACAAATCGGCTTAGAACAACAATTCTATCCGACTTATTTAGAACTCTCCTCTCGATAAACTTTCGCGCCTTAACATTCAAAAAATATAAAACTCTTCTTATGACACCCTTCGGCTTTG
>WOUX01000261.1 GCA_009773075.1 bacterium
CAATTGGGAAGGTAATAAACATAGGATCAAATATGAAAGAGGGAAGTTTGCTGAACCTAGAGGGACCTAGCAATAGTGCCAACTATCCTGGAATTATTATTGGTAAGGAGTTATCGAGGAATTTAGGAATCTTCTACGGAGATACGGTAAATCTGATTTCGCCCATGGGTGTTATGACCCCCATGGGTATGGTGCCCAGAATGAAGAAATTTAAGATTGTCGGTATCTTTGAATCCGGGATGTATGAATATGATTCCTCTTTTTTATATATTTCACTGAAGAATGCTCAAGACTTTATTAATATGCCCGGTGTTGTTACAGGTATAGAGGTTAAAACTGATGATATTTATAGAGTAAAAGAGATTGCTTCCAGGATTGTGAGGGATTTAGGTTATTCATATTGGACAAAGGATTGGATGGAAATGAACAGGAATCTGTTTGCTGCATTGAAGCTGGAGAAGATTACAATGTTTGTAATCTTGATTCTAATAATCATGGTAGCAGCCTTTAATATAGTCAGTACCCTTATCATGGTAGTTATGGAGAAGAATAAGGATATCGCTATCCTTAAATCTATGGGGGCAACTGCCAGTAGTATAATGAAGATATTTATTATTGAGGGATTAGTAGTTGGGGTTGTCGGCACCTTGCTTGGAACAATTGGAGGCTATACTTTGGGTTTTCTCCTCAGCGAATACAAATTTATAAAGCTGCCCAGTGATGTATACTATATATCTACCCTCCCCTTTAGGATAGACAGTGTAGATTCCATTTTGATAGATATCTCTGCTATTGGAATAAGTTTTCTCGCTACTCTGTATCCCTCATGGCAGGCTTCTAGATTGCTTCCGGCTGAAGCGTTAAGGTATGAATAGGAATGAGTACCGTATCTATCAGAGCAAGAAATCTGTATAAGACCTTTGAATCTAACAATAAAACGGTAGAGGTTCTCAAGGGCATAGATTTAGATATTAAGAAGGGGGATATGCTCTCTATTGTGGGTGCTTCGGGGGTAGGGAAGAGTACATTGCTTCACATACTTGGAGCAATAGAACGGCCCACTTCAGGCAATGTCTTTTATGACACTGAAGATCTCTTTTTAATGGACGACAAAAAACTAGCAGGGTTTAGAAATAGAACGATTGGTTTTATATTTCAATTTCATCATCTCCTCCCTGAATTTAATGCCCTTGAAAATACGATGATGCCAGCCTTAATCCGAGGGATCAAAAAGAAAGACGCCTGCATTGAAGCTGAGAATATACTCCATAAGGTTGGCTTGAAAGATAGGATTACCCACAAACCTGGTGAGTTGTCGGGGGGTGAACAGCAACGGGTAGCTATTGCCAGAGCATTGATACTTAAACCAGAACTGAAGATAACCCTGGTTGTGGTTACGCATAATAATAGACTGGCAGATAAAATGCCTCGCAGGGTAAGCCTATTGGATGGTATGATTGTTTCAGATGTCTCGTCTTAATGATAAGGATTCGAGGGGCCCAGGATTCAAGGATTCGAGTGATCAGTTTCATCAAATATTAATGAAGTTGAAAGGATGCTGAAATCCCTGATAAAATCACTATAAAACAAACCCTTGAACCCTTGAACCCTCGAATCCTGGACCCCTTTCTCCCAACTAATTGGGAGAAGAACCATAGTTATCAACTAGGAGAAAACTGAGTCTATATGTTTAAAAAAATATTGATTCTTTTGGTGTGCTTTTTGAGTTGCCAGATTGCTTATGGCCAAGAAGCTATAAAAATTGGCATCTTTCCTTTTCAGATTAATAGCCCAGAAAACCTGGGCTATTTAAAAGAGAAAATATCAGACATTATGATCTCTCATATCAAAGAAAATGAAAGGACTTCTTTTATAGAAAAATCTGTACTGGAAGCCGAATTAAAGGAAAAATCAGAAGGGGAGATAGATGAAGATTTTGTGAGGAGAGTTGGTATTAAAGTAGGTGCGGACTTTGTAATTTGGGGCAGTTTTACAAAGATAGGAAAAGGCATTAGCCTTGACACCAGAGTTTTAGAGATTAGAGGGCATAAATCACCCATCAGGATTTATATTGATGGCAGGGATCTGGATAGTTTGACCTCCAAACTTGCTGAGCTGGCAAGACACATTAACCTGAAATTACTGGGGAAAGATATAATCGTTAAGATATATATCAAGGGGAATGATAGAATTGAAGCAGATGCCATTAAATCTTATATTGAGAGTAAGGAAGGGGAGGTGCTCTCACAAAAGACCTTGCGGGAAGATATAAAACGCATTTACGAGATGAATTATTTTGAAGATGTGAATGTTGCTAAAGAAGACACCCCATCGGGCAAGGAAATAACCTTTATTGTTAGTGAAAAACCCTCTATCAAGGAAATTGACATAAGTGGTAATAGGTTTATTGAAAAAAAAGACATTATGGAAGTCATAGGTGTTAAACCCCGCACAATTTTGAATTTCAACAAAATAGAGGACAGCATCAAAAGTGTACTTAAATTCTACAGGGATAAAGGGTATTGGGCAGCAGAAGTTGACTATAAAGTGTACTATTTGAAAAGAAAGGAAGCTATAGTAGATTTAAGGATTACGGAAAATAAGAAAACCAAAATAAAGAATATTAGATTTATTGATAACAAGGCGTACAGTGATAAAGAATTACGGGGTATTATTCAGACAGATGAAAAGGGTTTCTTTTCTTGGTTAACTGATTCTGGGGTATTAAAGGAGGATGTTCTGCAACAAGACCTGGACAAGATAATCGCATTCTATAGCAATAATGGTTATATAGACATCAAAGTAGGTAAGCCTGAGATAACTCACGATAAAGAGTGGATATATATTGCTGTTCCGATCAATGAAGGCAAACAGTTTAAGGTCGGGAAAGTCGATATTAAAGGTGACTTAATAGAGGAAAAAGCGGAACTTCTGAAGAGATTAAATATGACCACAGGAAAAATATTCGATCGTCAGTTACTCAGAAAAGACGTCGTTAATCTTACTGATAAATATGCTGGAGCCGGATATGCATTTGCTGATGTAACACCTTTAACCTCTATTGATAGAGAAACTCAATTGGTTGATTTAACCCTGGATGTCCATAAAGGCAAAAAGGTATATTTCGAGAGGATCTCCATAACCGGGAATACTAGAACCCGAGATAAGGTAATTAGACGAGAGTTAAAAGTTGCAGAAGGTGACCTGTATGACAAAGAAAAATTGAGCAAGAGTTACCAAAAGGTAAATAGATTGGGATACTTTGAAGAAGTCAGTTTTGATAATGAAAAAGGTACTAATGATGAGAAGCTTAATCTGAATATTAAGGTAAAGGAAAAACCAACAGGGGCAGTAAGTGTGGGAGCCGGCTACAGTTCTGTTGACAATGTTATTGGTATGTTCAATATAGCCCAAAACAATCTGTTTGGAAGAGGGCAGAATTTATTTTTTGTTGCTAGCCTGGGTGGAAAAAGCTCGAGCTACAACCTAGGGTTTACCGAACCCTGGCTCTTTGATACGCCTGTATCTGCTGGTTTTGACATTTATGATGTTAAAAGAGATTACCTGGACTATAGCAAACACTCTCAGGGTGGTGATATCAGGTTTGGTTTCCCAATAACGGAGGATTATACCAGGGCGTATGCGACTTACAAACATGAAAACGTGAATATAACTAATGTCCTGGATACTGCTGCTGCTGCAATAAAAGAGCAGGTGGGGAAAACTGTTACGAGCAGTATAGTACTTTCTCTGGTGAGGGATTCAAAGGATGACCGAATATTTCCAACAAAGGGATCAGAAAACAGCATAGCAATTGAGTATGCTGGCGGTGTTTTGGGAGGTACCAATTATTTCACAAAGTATTATGCTAATACAACGTGGTTTTTCCCTTTGTCTTGGGATACTGTCTTTATGTCTCGTGCAAGGATTGGATTTGCACATGGCAATCAAGGCAGAGAGTTACCTCTTTTTGAACGGTTCTTTTTGGGGGGGA
>WOUX01000262.1 GCA_009773075.1 bacterium
TTTTTAAACCAAGCCCGAATAAAGATGAAATTAAAGAAGAACGCGAGCAAGCTACAAAGGCTAATATGAAATTCGAGCATGTTCCTATGCATCCTATTTGGCCGCCCAAAGAAGAACAGATAGATAGGGTTCTTGCCCTTATTCGAGACCAAAATAATTGGCCAATTTATATCCACTGTGAACATGGGGTCAATCGAACTGGGCTAATTATCGCTACCTATCGAGTCAAAGTCGAGGGCTGGACACCCCAGCAGGCATATAATGAGATGGTGAGACTTGGCTTTCGGCGTTATCTTTTTTGGTGGGAGAAAGCATTTTTTGAATATGCGAACAAGAAATGAAGAGTTGATGTGACAAAGAAAAAAATTTTAGTTGTGGATGATGAAAGGGATATCCTTGAGCTCCTTAAATATAATTTAGAGAAGGAGGGATATCAAGTTTTTAAAGTTACAACAGGGGAAGAGGCAATAGAGGTGGTTAAAAGAGAACTCCCGGATTTAATAATATTGGATTTAATGCTGCCGGCTATGGATGGACTTGAAGTGTGTAAAATATTGAAGCAGGATATGAGAACTGGCTCCATCCCTATAATTATGCTGACTGCCAAGGGAGAAGAGTCTGACATAATAGTCGGGTTAAAACTGGGAGCCGATGATTATATTACCAAGCCTTTCAGCATAAAAGTATTGATTGCCAGAGTTAAAACTGCTTTAAGGATAATTGAAGATAAAAAATCGCCAAAGGAAATAATTCAAATAGAAAATTTAACCATAGATATTCCAAAACATAAGGTGATGTTAAAAGGAAAGCCTCTTGAACTTACTGCTACCGAGTTCAATCTTTTAAAGTGCCTGGCCTCAAATCCGGGACGTGTCTTCACTCGTGACCAGCTTTTGAGCAGGGCCTGGAAAGAGGAGACGTTTATAATAGATAGAACTGTGGATGTTCATATAAGGAGGCTGCGTAAAAAGTTAAAAGCAGCTGCCGGTTTGATAGATACGGTTAGAGGCATTGGATATAAATTTAAAGAATAAAATATGCTGAAACCTAAGATCGCCTGGAAATTGTTCTTGACGTATATAGTAGTAATCGCTATCTGTACGGTAACTATCGCTGTCTTTGTTACTGTCGCATTATCAGAGGTAAATACAAAGATACCCTATATCTATAAAATGGTCTTTGCTGGAGCCATACTTGCGCTATTTGTTGCTTCAGGGTTAGGACTTATGATGGCCCGGATGATTACTATGCCTTTGCGAGATATGACAGAGGTAACTAAAAATATAGCCAGTGGGGATTTTAGCAGAAAAGTAAGAATTCGTTCAAAGGATGAGATAGGTGAGCTTGCGAGGACCTTTAACAAAATGGCAGAGGAACTGGAGGAAAAGATACAAACCATTAGCGAGGATAGGAACCAGATGCGGGCGATACTCAGCAGTGTGATTGAAGGGGTATTAGCAATTGATATAAATGAGAAGGTGATCCTCTTTAATTCTGCCCTTGAGGAGATATTCAATCTAAGTAAAGACAAGGTAATAGGGAAGTTCTTCTGGGAGGTGGTTAGAAACAATGAATTAAATGAGCTTTTAAAGGACACGGTAAAGGAAGGAAAGCTCCAGACGAAAGAACTGTCTCTCTTTTTTCCCGAGGAGCGGATATTTCAGGTTCATGTTTTACCAATTAAAGGTGAAGAAGATATAGCTGGTGCAGTAGCTGTATTATACGATATCACCGAGATTAAAAGATTGGAGAGGCTGCGGGTTGAATTCGTCGCCAATGTCTCTCACGAATTACGTACTCCCCTTACTGCAATTAAGGGATTTATTGAGACATTAAAAGACGGTGCCATTGATGATCCCCAAAATAACCGCCGATTTATTAATATCATTGAGACCCACGCAGAAAGGCTTAATAGTTTAATAAACGATTTACTTGAGCTTTCAAAGATAGAATCCAGAGAAATCAGGATGGACTTTCAACCGGTAAACCTTAGAGAATTAATAGAAGACATAGCCGCTAATTTTAAAGAACTTATAAGACAAAAAGGCCATACAATTGAAATAGATTTTTCTTCTAACTTTCCTGAGGTTAAAGTAGATCTTGAAAAAATGGAGCAGGTCTTTAACAATCTACTCGATAATGCCATTAAGTTCACTCCTGAGAATGGCAGAATAATTATCAGAGGAATTGATAGAAAAGAGGATATAGAGATTCAGGTATCTGATACGGGCATAGGCATTCCCGAAGAGCACTTGCCCCGCGTCTTTGAGCGTTTCTACCGGGTGGACAAAGCCCGGTCACGAGAACTTGGAGGGACAGGCTTGGGGCTCTCAATAGTTAAACATATCATTCAGGCTCATGGAGGGAAGGCAGGAGTGGAAAGTGAACCTGGTAAAGGCTCGAAATTTTTCTTTACCATCCCTAAAAATCAATCCAGCGGGTAATATCATTCTTTTAAATCTTAACCAAATCTTAATCTTTTCGTAATATTCCTGTAATAATTGTATGATATATTTTAATCGAAAGGAGAGAGGAATTATGAAAGGTCTATTATATTTAGTCAGTATCGGCCTGTTTTTGCTTCAATTAACCGGCGATATCTTTGCCTATGATGATGGCGACTGGCAATACTGGAACACCGAAAGTATTGAAGGCAATATCAGCGATAGATGGAAAATAAAACTTGAGGAAGAGTTTCGATTCGGAG
>WOUX01000263.1 GCA_009773075.1 bacterium
CATTTTCTCCCTACATTGGCCAAGAAAGGCGCTACTATTGGTGCTAATGCCACTATCATCTGCGGCAATACCATAGGCAGATATGCTCTTATTGGAGCAGGGGCTGTAGTTACTAAGAATGTTCCGGATTACGCAATAGTCACAGGAAACCCTGCCAGGGTCAAAGGGTGGGCATGTGAGTGTGGATTGAAACTCAACTTTGTTAACTCTGTGGCAGTATGTTCAAACTGTAATAAACAATATAGAAAAAAAGGGTTGACTCTTCGGAAAATTTCATAAGTTACTTCGCAATAAACTAGAGTAGACACTATCAATAGGGTCACTCCGCCAGAGGCGGACTGACCCTATCTAACTTATTCTCTCGGATCATTTTCAATGGCTACAATGAACTCGACATACCCCACAGACCTTAAAGAGTGGTACGCTGTTTATACTCGAAGCCGCCACGAAGAAAAGGTCTACACCAGGCTGAAAAACAAAGATTTCGAGGTATTTCTACCAAAGGCAGAAACCTGGAGCCGCAGAAAAGACCGGCGGAAGAAGATCTGGATGCCACTATTCCCGGGATACATTTTTGTGCAAAGCCAGCTTGACAATTATAGTTATCACGATATTCTGAAAACAGTTGGAGTAGTTAGAATAATAGGCATAAAAGGCCACCCTACCCCTATCCCGGAGGAAGAGATTGTCTCTCTCAAACTCATGGTAAATAGCGGACAGCCCGTATTTCCTCACAACTATATAAAGACCGGGGATAAGGTTACGGTCATTGATGGCCCATTGGAAGGGGCAGTAGGCACCATTTTGAGGGCTAAGTCAAAGAAAGATAAGTTAGTTGTTTCCATTCCCCTACTCCAACGTTCAATTGCCGTAGAAGTGCATGAATGGGCTGTTAAAAAGATCAGCTCTTAAAGTCAATTACTATCGACTTTAGCCGATAGCTTAAAGCACAAAGGCACAGAGGAACAAAGGCAAATTCATGTTATCCTCTGCTTTGTGCCTATGTGCCTTTGCAACTTTGTGCCTGCATCATCCAAATATTGACTATTTTAAGTTGCTATCCCTGTAACTCAGAGGGCGGAGCTGTATAAAAACAGGTGCAGAGATTAATGGAACATCTAGATGAATTGGAAAGTAAAAGCATCTATATAATCAGAGAAGCCTATTATCACTTTAAAGATATAGGGATGCTCTGGTCCATCGGAAAAGACTCAACTGCCTTGCTATGGCTTTGTCGGAAGGCATTTTTCGGCAGAATCCCCTTCCCCATCATACATATTGATACGGGCTATAAATTCTCCCAGATTTATTCCTTCAGAGACAAGTACTCCAGCGAATGGGAATTAAACCTAAAAATAGGGAGAAATGAGGAGGCCATTCTTGAAGGCATAGGCCCTTATAATAACGACAAATTGAAATGCTGCGGCGAGCTTAAGACCAATACTCTGAAGAAATTGATCACAGAAGGAGGTTACAAGGCAATTCTCCTTGGCATCAGAAGGGATGAACACGGAATCAGGGCAAAAGAGAGGTATTTCTCTCCTAGAGACAACCAATTCGCATGGGATTATAAGAATCAACCTCCGGAATTATGGGATCTATATAAATCTGAATCGGAGGATCGTACACATATTAGGGTCCACCCTCTCTTACATTGGACTGAATTGGATATATGGAATTACATCGAAAGGGAAGATATGCCTTTTATAGAGCTTTACAGAGCGGTTGATGGTAAAAGATACAGGAGTATTGGTTGCCAAACCTGTTGTGAGCCAATAGATTCTAATGCAAAGGATATAAAATCTATCATTGCTGAGCTGCAGGCTACAAAAACACAAGAAAGAGCGGGAAGAGCACAGGACAAAGAAGAGGCTTACATGATGCAGAAGCTAAGGGCACTGGGGTATATGTAGTGGAGGAGTTAAGGAGTAGAGGAGTTGAAGCCACGCTTCCTATTGTCATCGTTGGTCATATTGATCACGGCAAATCAACCCTTATTGGAAGATTACTCTATGATACCGACTCGCTACCCTCAGACATTATGGAAGAAATCGAGCAAGGCATGAAAGAATCGGGCAAACCAGCAGAATTCGCTTACATAATAGATCACCTGGAGGAAGAGAGGATGGAGAAGATGACCATCGATACCGCCCAGTCTTTCTTCAAAACGGATAAAAGACACTATGCAATTATCGATACCCCAGGCCACATGGAGTTTATCAAGAGCATGATTACCGGAACATCCCAGGCAGAAACAGCAATCCTTATTGTGTCCGCCTTAGAGGGAATGGAGGAACAAACTAAGAGGCATGCCTATATCCTGGGAATGTTAGGCCTGAAACAGGTCATCTTAGCAATTAATAAAATGGACATGGTCAATTACAGTCATGACCGATTTGAAGAATTAAAATCTAAGTTATTGAGTTTTCTTCATTCTTTGGAGATAAAACCTAACTATGCCATCCCAATTTCAGCAAGGTTGGGAGACAATATCGCCAGGGCGGGAGGAAACATGAGATGGTACAATGGCCCTACAATCTTTGAAGCACTGGACAAGTTAGAAACCAAAGAAGATCCTGTTGCAAAGCCTTTGAGGTTCCCGATTCAGGACACCTATATTTCTGATCAAAAAAAAATCCTGGTAGGCAGGGTCTTATCGGGTAAGGTGCAAAGGGGGGACGAGGTTGTAATCCTACCCAG
>WOUX01000264.1 GCA_009773075.1 bacterium
ATAGGAGTCTTATGTTTTGCCATCAAAATACCTCCTTTCCTAAGTTAAATTTAAACTACTTCAATTAATATGGATTGTGTATCTACTCACCCCCTCCCAAAGAACATCGGCAATTGTGTTCAAACCCTCTGATCAAGGCAAGGGATAACAACATTAATTTTAAATTATTTAGAACGATATCAAGTTATCCTGCCATTAATTAATTTAAGAACGATAAGCTTCCAATTCTTTCAAGAGATCTGCATGTACATCAAAACCAAACTCTGCCGCCTTATCACAATGTTCCATTGCCTTTTTGAATTCTCCTTTTTCGAAGTAGGCAATGGCCAGGTTATTATGTGCGACTGCAAAGTTCGGGGCAATATCAATAGCCTTCTTACCAAACTTAATACTCTCTTCGACCTTTCCCTGCCTGAGATAGGCGCTTCCAAGGGTACTCAGGGCCTGAACAAATTTTGGGTCTTTCTTAACTGCTACATGGAGCATATCGATTGCCTTCCCTACTTCCCCTTGCTCCAAATAGGCAAACCCTAAATTCCCATAGGGAATGGCAAAATCAGACCTCAACTCTATAACTTTCTTACAGAGATCAATACCCTTCTCAATCTCTCCCTTTTGGAAATATATCCCACTTAAGTTGATGTAAGCCTCTACCATGCGGGGACTCTCGCCTATGGCCTCTTCAAACTCGGATATCGCTTCATTCCATTTATGCTGCTTTATAAGCGCAATCCCTAAGTTGTAATGGGTAAGTGCACAGTCCGGGTTTTCCCTCAACTTTTGCCTGAGGTCCCTGATATAGTCTTCTATGGGCAGATCTTCACTCATAGCTCACCATTCTTTAAGAGGTCTTGATACCAACATGAGAACTCATACATCGCCCTGTATCGGTCTTTATCGCTAATAATCCCTGTGCAAATTTCCCATACCCCTTGGTCATAATCATTGTTATACTCATCATGTCTGCGTGTTTGAAGAAACTTATTTGCGAGTTCCCATGCAGTACGTCTACCTTGGTCCACCCTGATATCGATTGGGTCATTCGGCTGCAAAAAAGGATCCCAGTTATCGTATCCCTTATCCAGGATTTTTTTCTTGCTCCTGGCGGACATGCCCTCGAAGATTGCCTTCTTCCTCTTCTCCTCTTCAGGAGCAAGTCTACCCATCTTAAATATCCCAATTATTTCATCTTCGTAGCGAAAAATTAAATTGAATGAATACTCATTCACAAACTTTTGCAAGATACCACTGCACCTTCAAAAAGTCAATTACTTTTTTGTAAGAGCGTCCAGAAACCTAATAATTCCTTTTGAATGGGATCTTTGGTAGAAACATTATCAGTGTAATTTTGAACGGATCTCCTTGCCTGCAAGAGGGTTATAAAGCTTCATTATAGCAGCCTTCATAACATCCAGAGTCCTCATATTTACTACAAAACCCATAAGGGTATTCTCAGCCTCCTCTGGAAGCACACAGGCATTGGAAGAGTCTGTGGTTATGTTCGGGAAACTCTTGCAAATCTTCTTATGCTCCTTCTGAGAGAGACCAACCTGAATCGCCTTTTTACCACTTATCTCCTTAACCTGATCTGCTAACCCAGCATCTTCAACCTTCTTGAATTTTTCATTATCCAAAAAGATATTAATGTAATAATCTGCCATATAGGCACCTCCTTATTCCCTTATTCGTAAACATTAGCATATCTCACTTCAATATCCCTGATCTACATTCCTTGATAATTCAGCACCCTCCCCAACAATGCTCAATGCCTCTGTCTCGCATACTACTATACAGTTCTCACATCCAAAGCATTCTCCCTCAGTTATCAGGGGGGCACAACCATACTTTCTCTTAATCAGTATCTCATTGGGGCAAACGTCCACGCACAATCCACAACAATTACACTTTTCCTCATCTATTAGAATCCGAAACATAGAGGCAATACTCATTACTCTCTAGATATTTAAATAACAAAAATGGATCGCAAAAAGCATGCCATGAAAAATCTCCTGACTATGATTCGGGATTGGATCGCAGTGCTAAATATCCTTAATAACTATATAGTTAGGCACTATTGAAAAGCTGAATATATTCACGTCAGGCTATCTTCTGGAAAATAGTAAACTCATAAACGGATAGCCCAAAGGGGAAGAAAATGTAACATTTTTCAATGAGCGTTTTTCTTTAAAAATAGAATTTTCCTTTGCTTTTGAAGAAGTTATTTCAAATTCAAACCATGTTACGAAAAAGTAACGAAGGGGCTTTACAAAGAAGGTGTCTTGGTGGCTATGAAGGAGACTTATCAGACAGTTGGTGTTCTTTAATTTTTTCCCACAGGGTCTTGCGGCTTATACCCAGAAGATCAGCAGCTTCAGCCTTCCGCCCCTGTGTTATTCGAAGGATTTTTTGGAGGTATTCTTTTTCCACAGCCTTTAATACGTTATTCAAGGTTTCAATCTCGTGTTGGATAAGCTTCTTTTTCAAGCGAATCTCTCGTATCTCTTGGGGAAGATCAGCAATTTGCAATTTCTCTGTGCGGCAGATGGCTACCGCCCTTTCCACAACATTTTTCAGCTCTCGAATATTCCCAGGCCATTCGTATTGTTCCAATAGATCCAATGCCCCCTCTGTAAATCCAAGTATGCTTTTGGAAGTCCTCCCTCTAAACTCATTAAAGAAATATTTAGCCAGAAGAGGG
>WOUX01000265.1 GCA_009773075.1 bacterium
TCATCATACCATGCTGCAAATGAATTGGTAGCATAAAACTTCTGGGCGGCTTTCCCAGCAAGTTGCACTGTGGCCTCCATACACGTATACTGGGTACCTACATAGGTTGCATCCAGATTGAATTTTCTTGCATCCCTTAAAAAGGCGGCACAATTCTCAAGAGTGAGATGGAGAATCACATAATTGGGGTTCTCCCTTTTCAAACAGAGTACCTGAGAGCTTGCCTCGAGGGCCCCGGGGGCAACGATAACCTCACCGGCCAACTTTAGTCCATATTTCTTCGCTTCTTCATGTACAGAACGGGACCCGACCTTACCGTGTTCGGTATCCGCTCGGACCAATCCTATTCTCAGATCTTTAACCTTAAGGACATTCATCAGCCAGTTGAATATGATCTTAATCTCCTGCTCATAAGTAGCACCATTCGAAAAGTGATGGTGTCTCGGTGGATCGATAAACATGCTTGAAGTGGCTGTCGCAAGATTGGGGATATTAAGCTTGGTAAAATGCGGCATCAGAGCAAGCATAGCACCTGTTGATCCGATCTCCATAAACATAAATACATTGTCTCTGTACACAAGTTTCTTAAATGCCGACACATGCATTGGAATTGTGTATCGATCATCCTCAACGATTACCCCAACCTTCCTTCCATGGATGCCTCCCTGGTCGTTTACGTTCTTAAAATATGTCCTGATAGCCCTCGGAGCCGGTGTCTGGAGACTAGCTGTGGGACCGGTCATGTCGACTATCACACCGATCTTAATGGTGTCTTTGGGGCGAACAGGGTCTTCTTCTGCCTGAACAGGGATTGTACCAAATAGCACACTCGCTACAATAGCAAAAAAAACATACACTATTCTTTTCATTGTATTGCCCTCCTTTCAAGATTTTATAAATCACCTTTTTGAAGGCACTCTTCTCCAACCGGTTATCGGTAAAAGCTTACCACTTGGTGGATCGGCTCTATAGAGCTTTGAATGATACAATCCCTTATTTCACTGCAGGGGTTTCCCTCCATCCGCCTATGGGGACAAGTCTGCCGCTCTCTGGGTCTGCCTTGTAGAGCCTCGAGTGATACAATCCCTTATGATTCGTAGGGGAAAAACTGATTGGACCGCAAAGTCCTCTCATATCCAGATTTTTTATACTCTCCATAGCTCTTAAGAAACTCTCGACATTAAGATCCTTACCAGTCCTCTTTATCCCTTCACAGAGGACAACAGCCATACCCCAGCCCAGGGTATATATCTTACTACGGTAAGGTTTTTCAGTGCCAGGTTTATATTTGAGAGTAATATTCCTCATCTCAGCAGTTCCTTCCATGTCATCGTACCACGAAGAGTAGGGATGGGCACCAACATAATTCTTCGATGCACTGCCTGCCATCCTCACAGTATCTTCTGTGCAGGTAACCATGGTTCCATAAACCGGGATATTAAGACCAAATTTCCTCAATTCTCTAAGTAGCACTATAGTACCAGGAGAGCCATGGTGTATTATAATATGGGTTGGGTTTTTCCTCTTAATGCTCATCACCTGGGAGGCGGCATCGAGAGCCCCCATATTTATTATCTCGGTATCCAGATCTAAATTGAAAAATCTAGCCCATTTCTTTGCAGATGTAAACGCTACCTTTCCTGACTCTGCATCAAAGTATATAAAGGTTGTGTTAGCTTTTGGGGATTTGAGATCATGGACAATATAATCGAAGATCACCCCTAATTGATCGTCATAAACATTGAATGTCATAAATATATACTTCCTCAATGGATTTACAACGATCTCATCCGGTGCCCCAGTTATAGTAGGCACCTTGAGTTTATCTATCTGTCCAAAGAGGGCTTTGGTCTCTCCCACGGAGGCAGGTCCGACCATAAGAAATATCCTGTCTTTGAAGAGGAGCTTCTTAAAGGCAGCGATACCCGCTGGTATAGAGTAACGGTCATCTTCGACTATCAGCTGTACCTTTCTTCCGAATATTCCACCGCTATCGTTGACATGCCTCGTGTAAATCTTAAGGGCCTCGGTTATCGGCAGCCCTATATCTCCAGCAATAGGCCCTGTCTGGTCGATTATTACTCCGATCTTTATCGTGTCATTAGTAACACCTCTCACCTCTTCTGCAAAAGACGATCCTTCACCGATAAATAACAAAAAAACAAAAACTAAAAATATCAATAGCATTTTTAAAGAACCCATTAACAATTTCTTTTTCATAGCATACCTCCTACAAAAACCGATAACTCTCAAAAATAATGGCCGCTATTTTAATTATTTTTTTGATGGCGGTAGTCTCCAGTCAGTTATCGATAAAAGTTTACCGCTTTCTGGATCGGCTTTATAGAGCTTTGAGTGATATAATCCTTTATGGTTGGTTGAAGAAAAGTTGATCGGGCCACATAACCCTTTAGTGTCCATATCCCTTATAGTCTCCAGAGCTGCCACAAAACTCTCAATGTCGAGATATTTACCAGCCCTCCGTAACCCCTCATAGAGAATAGTGGACATAACCCACCCCATAGTATACATACTGTTACGATAAGGTTTTTCACTACCAGGCTTATATTTCAGGGTAATCTCCCTCATCCTGGTCACTCCTTCGCCAGGATTGTACCAGTGTGAGAGGGGGGTAGCACCGATATAGTTCTTTGATGCGCTTCCTGCCATCCTCACTGTATCCAATCTCTGAGCAAGAGTGCTGCACCTGCAGAGCCATGGTGAATTATGATATGAGTTGGGGGTTTCCTTTTAATGTTCATCACCTGTGAGGTGGCATCGAGGGCACCAAGGTTAAGTACCTCTGTATTCAAGTCTACATTGAAATACGTGGCCCATTTCTTGGTAGCTACAAGACCTCCTTTGCCCGACTCCACATCGGGGTACACAAAGGTTATAGCAATTTTTTTAGGCTTGAGATCATTGATAATATAATCAAAAATTACTCCTATTTGATCAAGGTAGACATTGGTAGGCAGAAATATATATTTTTTAACTGGATAAACCACCGACTCATCCGGTCCACCGGTTATAGTGGGAACCTTCAGTTTATCTATCTGTCCAAAGAGAGCCTTAGTCTCCCCCACAGAGACAGGTCCAACTAAAGCAAGTACCATGTCCTTGAAGAGGAGCTTCTTGAAGGCAGCTATCCCTGCAGGTATCGAATAACGATCATCCTCTACTATAAACTTCACCTTTCTCCCCAAAATACCTCCGCTATCGTTGATGTGCATTGTATAAATCCGCAGGGCCTCGGTTATCGGTAGCGCGATATCCCCCGCACTAGGACCTGTTTGATCCAATATGCCGCCAACCTTTATCATAGTGTCCGTTACCCCCCTAACTTCACCGGGATAACCATTGGCTGTAATTCCGAATACTATAATCGTTACTAAAACACAGATTGAAATCCTCTGAAAATTCACTAAAGATGTCCTCTTTTTCATAATTATCACCCCTTTCTATCAAAATCCTTACTCCAATCCCTTTTTATCTACTTTGCCTTCACCCAATCTGTAACAGGGATAAAGTAGCCTTTCTCTATGTCAGCTTTATATAACCTTGCATAACTGTTGCCCTTATGATCCGTGGGGCTATAACTAATATGTCCTGTAAGACCTTTCATATCAAGGCCTTTTACGGTTTCTAAGGCATTTACAAATGTATCAGGAGTCAGGTTTTTGCCTGCTCTTTTTATACCCTCATGAGCAATTATTGATGATATCCATGCCTTTACATAGTATCTATTGGGCGGTTCCATGTTAGGATAGTATTTGAGGGTTACCTTCTTTATATCTTTAACCCCCTCCACATCATCAAACCACGAGGCAAATGCCCCTACGCCATACATGTTCCTGGCCGCTTCACCCGCTATCTTTGTAACTTCATCCGCAAAGATATGAAATGAATTGAAGAACATCGGTGCATAATCCAGACTTTTTGCCCCCTTGAGAACTGCGAGGGTCGCCCCCAGA
>WOUX01000266.1 GCA_009773075.1 bacterium
ATAAGGCCCTCCTATTTCTATTTATGACCCTTTTGAAATATTCCATCTCATTCTATCTCACTCACTTATAACACCCCGAAATCAAAAAGCAACCCACTTTTATACCACCTCCAGCCTGGATTGCGCTTAAAATAACTCAACTTCAACCTATCTAAAATTTTTATATTTTTTTCTTGACACCTTCTTCCAAATCCTATATAATCTGTATATATTAATAAACTATACAGGAAGGAGGCTGTTATGGGAAACATAGAAGACCTGTACACCCAGCAAAGGTCGCTGCGCAGAGAGCTATATTCCACTGGAAACCTCATTAAGGGCTCCTTGGTGACCCTGACCAGACGTTGTGGTAAACCTAACTGTAAATGTACCAGGGGGGAACGCCATCAGGGGCTCTTCCTTTCCTTTAATATCAAACAAAAATCCCATCTTCTCTATATCCCAAAAAAACTGATAAAAAAAATTACTGCCATGGTTAATAATCATAAAAAACTAAGACAAATAGTTGATGAACTCTCCAAGGTCAATAGAGAAATCATCGTTTTGGAAAAACGTAACCCCTGATTCCCAGAGGAGAGATAGCTCCCCTGGAAATCTTTATAAGGAGTATATATGCGTATTGATCTACGCAATTTTGCCTTAGGGGCTGTTAGAAAAAAATTAACTGTCATAAACAGAGAGATTACTGCTAAATACGCTAAACCATTCCCTAAAAAATTGTCCACCTTGCTATCCTTCTATCGCTTCAACCCCAGATACGTTGAAATAAGCCCTACCGGAGAAATCCAAGGAGGGCTTGCCAATCTGGTCATCGCCAATATCAATCTCGCTTTTACAAGAACTATCACTGCAGATAGATATGGAAAAAGGGGTAGACCCCCTTTTGACCCTGCCACTATGTCCTGCCTGGACCTTTGTTATAGTCTTAATGAACATCCCTCTATAACTCAATTTTGTCAGCAGCTTCGAGACCCGGTACGGGGAAAAGACTACAGAGACTGGTCTGGTATCTCCAACAAGATCCCTTCCGAAGATGATTTTTCTAACTTCATAGTCCATACAGGAGAATCTAAATATAGAGAGATATTTGATATTATCTTCGATGCCCTTAAGGGCCTGGGACTCTTTAATCATCCTTTGATAGCTACTACCGATGGTCTTCTCTTTGATTCCTTTGCGAAGTACAGAGGATGTACCTACTTTGAAAAAGACTCCTGTAGTAAAATCCCTTTCGAAAATCTGGCTGCCTCTGTCCGTAAAAGAGTACTCCAACTTATTCATCATCCTCGAGGTATCTCCTTATCCAAAATTTATAAAGTTAGAACCGAATGCCCTTCTACTTCCTTCCCAAAAGATACTCCAAGGCCTATGATAGATT
This sequence comes from bacterium, assembly GCA_009773075.1. GTDB lineage: Bacteria > Desulfobacterota > UBA8473 > UBA8473 > UBA8473 > UBA8473. Next base: position 1,379 of record WOUX01000266.1, read on the forward strand.
GTCTTGCTTTTTCCTTTATCACTTATGACCCATCTATCCGTGATCCTACTCTCAAACTCCTTGATATTGAAGATGAGCTTAAAAAACATAATCTATCCCTTAAATATCATTCCCATATCGTTGGGGTATCCCAAAATACTTACACCATTAAATGTCCTAAACTGCCTAAGGACACTGATGCTAGAGTCGGTGTCAGGCCAAGCAAACTCTTTCCTGGTAAAATTGAAAGGGTCTTTGGATATAATGCTATGACTACTACTTTGGTTAATCCTATCCTGGGACTTGAGCTCCCTGCTGGATCTATCACTGAACCTGGCAATATGTATGAAGGGAATTTCTTCCCTGTCCTTCGAAAAAGTATTACTGACAGGCATCCTGATCTTAAAATTAAACTTGATGTCGGCGATGGACATTATGACGATACTCCTAATTACCCTCTTGTGTATTCACTTGAATCCAGTCCTATCTTTACATATAACTCCAGGGGTGAAAACCATACCCCAGAAGCTTTAAAGGCTCGTGGATATGACATGAACGGCACTCCCTTTGCCCCATGTGGAATACTTACCCGATGGAGATCCTTTGACCCTAAAAGAAAGGCAAGCGCTTTCTCCTGCTTTAAAAACTGTCCATCTACTGCTGATGACTGTGAACATAAAACTAATCAACATGGGTTCTCCACTAAAATGTCCCAGATTAAACATCCGCGACTCATTCTACGGTACCATAGAGGCTCTGGTATCTTCGGAAAGCTCTTTGCCTTCCGCACTGCTTCTGAAAGAACTAACTCTACTGCTGTAGATGACCTCCGCATACTTAAAAAACCCAGAGTATGGTCCCTGGAAAGGGCTGAGTGTCTCACACAGCGTGGTTTTTTAGCAGTGCTGCTTAAAAAGGTCTTCACCTTCTTTGCTAAAATTACAGCAGCTGCCTCTATCTTCCATAAACAAAAGACACAAGACCCAAAAACACATAAATTGCCAGAATTACTCTTCTCTCCCAAAGTCCCTAAATACCTCCTGTATGTCCTGCAATTGAAATAGAATTATCCCTGCTCATTAAAATCACCTATTAGAATAAAGGAGAGGTGTCTCTCCTTATCAATTTTGCCTACTTCCGACATCTCTGATACCGCTTTTTCTATCATTATCCTACCCAAAATTATGCTTCCCCGCTAGCTTTTGGCCTCCGGCCAGCACTATTTCTGTTCTCGGCCATGAATATTTCAAAAGGCTCTTCCCTTAAATAGAATTTCAGACTGTGCTAACATCTATATAACCTAGATCAACTACCACTGCTTTTATT
>WOUX01000267.1 GCA_009773075.1 bacterium
GCCGAATTAGGCATATAGCAATGTGACATGAAGAAATTATCAAAGAGAATAAAAGTTTTTATAGTATGCGCGTTAATATACGCGGGTTACTTGAGCCTATTTAGTAACTCCATCTCCTTTTCCCATAACGCATTTTAACGCGCCCATCTAAAAAATCAACCCATTTCCCACGCAATTTTTTAACCCCAGACCCTTGACATCTGGCCCATAAAATGGTATAATCTTGTTAGTAACTAATACACACAAGGAGGGACTATGGACAAAGAACTGCAGACCATCCAGGCAGAACGCAAGGAACTGCGAAAACAGCTCTCCAGGATCAGGTATTTTGTAAGAGGTAGCATCATGGAATGTGAACGTACCTGTGGAAAACCTACCTGCAAATGTGCTAAAGGTCAAAAACATATCGCCTATTACCTTTCCCTGAAAAAGGAAAACAAAACTTTACTCATTTATTTACCCCGCTCTTCTCTCAAATTGGCCAATAAATGGATAGATAATCATAAAAAACTAAAAGAACTTATAGACAAATTACTTATGCTAAATATCGAAGTTCTAAAATCTAAACCCCGAGGATAGGAGGGGCAGCCTCCTATCCTCTGTAAGGAATATGAACAAAACTTTATCCTTTTATTCCTTAGGCGGGGTTTTAAATCGCGTAAAACCCATAAGTGATGAAATAAACAAAAAACTCTATCAGCCTTTCCCAAAACCGCCGGATTCTTTCCTGTCAAAATACGAGTATCAACGCCGTTATGTAGAAATCTCATCACAGGGTTATTATTCCAAGTCAAAACTTGTCACCACCCTCTTTAACTGGGCCTTTATAAGAAGCCTGGTTGCTTCGGAGTATTCCATCTGGGGCCCGCCTTGCTATGACCCTTGTAGCATATTCCTTCTGGATGTCTTCAGAGTACTTGACAATTTCCCCTCTATGGGTAAATTCTGTAATACCCTGGCTGACCGGGATGCAGGAAGGTCTTACCGAACCTATGCCGGGATTACTAATTCTGTCCCCTCTGAAGGTACCTTTACCAATCATAGAAAAAAGATAGGTCCCAAAAAATACGATACTACTCATTCTGTCCTCGTAAAAATAGCATATGAATTAAACATGGTTACTGGCAGAATTATTTCCTTTGACGGATGCCTTTTCCGAAGCCACGCTAAGTACAAAGGGTGTACCTATGCTGATAAAGGCTGCCATGAGATTAGAGTTAATGGAGATTTTATCCAAAAGACCCGCTACCGCATCCTTAATATGCTCCAGGATCTTGATAGCCTTGTCCTTGGTAAAGAACACCGTTCTTTCTCTCATTGCTTTGGAGATAACTTCCCTGATGATACTAAACCCCCAAGTATTGAGGTCGTTGCCTGGAACCTGGTCAATTATGAGCAAGAATCTCATGATCCTTTTACCGAGAAATTACTCGGAATAGAAAAAGAATTAAGAAATTGTAACCTCATGCTTAACCCTATACGCTCTAATATCTCAAAGGTTGAACCTAATCTAAAAGAACATCCTGTATATATCCGATGCCCCAAAATACCAGCTGATCTGGATGCAAAGAATGGCCATCGCCGCTCCAAAGAAGATTCTGACAGCATAGAATATGTCTTCGGATATAATATGGTAACGGCTACTTCTGTTGAACCAGAACTCGGCCTGGAACTGCCTCTATGTTCTTTTGTCGGCAATGGCTTCCTCCATGAAGGTTCTGTTCTCATCCCCCTTAAAAAAGGCATCCAGGATAATCACCCTTATTTTGAAACTGGCATTGTTGTCGCTGATGCAGGATACGATGAGATTGAAAATTATAACGATATCCGATCATCTAATGCTATCCCTTTTATCGACTATAACGTACGTGGAGAAAAAGTCACTCAAGAAGCTATCCTTAAAAGAGGCTATGATCATAACGGCTGGCCTATCTCCCCATGCAATCTCCCGGCTAAACCTAATGGTAATGAGAAAGATCGCAAAAGAATCCTATTTGCCTGTTTTAAAAGGTGTTTAGCTAATGTAAATAATGTGCCTTTAAAAGACTTCATTCCCTCCTGTCCCCATAGACATAAACCTCTAGGCTTTACCAAACATCTTTGTATAGATGATCTTCCTAGACTCTTAAACGAAGTCCCCAGAGGGACTAAAAGATATAAAAAAGTTAAAAACCTTCGTACTTCTTCGGAAAGAACCAATTCGTCTCTCAAAGATGATCTCAACATTTTAGATGACCCCGTAGTCATGAATATATCTATGGCCTCCATGGTAGGGGCTATGGGTAATATTGTTGTATTCTTGAAGCGTATTATGGACTTTATTGTCCGGGTTACACTTATCCAAACCAAAATGAGAAAGGCTGGACCTTTTAAAGAATTTTGTGACTATAGAATTAAACTTCATCCCAAGACAATCCCAAAGTCTATTGCCAGCCTTATTAAACCGCATCCTGTCTTCGGAGATTGTTCCGCCTGAAACAACCTCCCCAGGGAGAGGTCTCGCCCATCCTCTTTATAACCGCCTTTTAGCCGTCTGATTTTTTGCACTTTGTCTACCTTTTTGCCCCTCAAAATTTTCTAACCCCAAAATTGGCCCCGGAACCGCTTCTTGCAGGGGACTTACTAAATGCCCTCTTTATCCTAACTATTTCTCTTTCCACCTTCTTCACTAACCTACAC
>WOUX01000268.1 GCA_009773075.1 bacterium
CACAGCAAATAAAGAAAAAGATTTCATATAAAATTTCAAAGCTAGCATCTTTAACCTCCATTAATAAATTAGATTTCTTCACTTCTGATTTCCTTAAGAGAAATATTGTCCTTCCAGAGGTAAAACAACCCTAAAAAGGTTACAGGAAAGTATTGGCTTGCCTGATAAACCAATGAGAAGCCCAGAGCATCGCTCTCTTTGATACCCCAAAAGGCCAGTCCAGTTACACAGAAAAATTGGTACGTACCAATAAAGCCAGGGGAAGAAGGGATCATTACGCCAAAGGTCAAGATTACAAGAAGAAGAAAAGGAGCATAAACCGGGAGTTTAAAATTAAATGACATGAAAGCCAGTAGTGTTAAAACAGCATATATCGTCCATATAGAAAAGGAATAGAACAGAATCAATGCTATCTGCTTTTTACCCTTCAAAACATCAAAACCGGCTATAAAAGATATTAAAAGTTCATTAGTTTTATGGGACAGACGTTTAGAGATAGGTGATAATATATAATTCAAAAACCTTAGCATATTTTCTTTATATTTCTTTAAGAGTACAAGAAAGACAATGATCAATAGATAGAAGACAAAGGCTGAAATCCCTGCCTTTTTTAGCCAACCGGGGAAAGGGAAGAATACCAGTATCACCGATAAAAATGCTAAGAGGGTAAACCCATCCAATATTCTCTCAACAATGATAGTTGCAAAAGATAGGCTCTTACTCAGATTTTCTTTCCTGCCAATAGCATACGCCCTCACAAACTCACCTATCCTGGCAGGCAATATATTGTTGGCCATAAATCCTATCATCACTGCGGAAAAAAGACTGCGATTTTCAATCCTTTTTATCGGCTCCAATAGATAACGCCACCTTATAGCTCTAAGCCACATAGTCAAGAGTAACAAAAGGATCACCGGAATCAAATAGATATAATTAGCGCTTTGTAATGAAACCACCAGCTTTCCATAGCTCACATTGCGAAGGGCAAGATACAGAAAAAGAAGGCTTATCGCTATACCCACAAAGAATTTTATTTTCATTTTCATAATTAGTTAAACCTAAAATCAAAAAGGAGAAGAAAATTCACTCCCGGGGAATATGATTGATCTCCCACATCTTGATTTGCTTTAAAAACGATGCATACGATGCCCCGATTGCGGTAACTAATCCATGAATACCGTCCAGAAAACCTGCTTTAATAACGTATGTTTCAATAAATTTCCAGACTGGCTTTGCCGCTACCTTAAACAACGAGGTCGTCGCTTTTTTATCCGATCCAGGCAGCGCCTGAGCAGATATGCTTGAATATAGATCCTGCTTTAACACATATTGTGATATGGATTTATAGGTATAATGAATTATCGGCACTGAAACCGTAGCCACTTTTCCTGATTCAATGATGACCTTGTCATGAGGATTAATACCCCCAAAAGAGCCCTTATCTTTTCTAAATAATCTTAAAACATGATCAGGATACCATCCTCCGTGCTTGAGCCATTTTCCAAGAAAATAGTTTTGCCTCGGAAAGCGGTAGCCGTCAAAAGCAGGATTTTTTAGTTCCTCAAGTATAAAGTTTTTAAGCTCGTCAGGAACTCTTTCATCAGCATCAATGCTGAATATCCAGAGATTTAATGACTTACTGATACCAAAATTCTTTTGCTCTTTGTGTCCTGGCCAGGGGTTTAAAAAAACTTTGTCTGTGTATTCTTTACAGATTTCAACAGTCCTGTCAGTGCTTTCTGCATCAACTACAACGATTTCGTCTGCCCATTTGACACTTTGAAGGCAGTCCCTTATGTTTTCTTCTTCATTATAAGTAATAATAGTAACTGTTAGTTTTTCCTTATTCACGTGTTACCACCAGAATCAAATATCCGCCAGACAACAGTTTTTTATTGTTCTCACGAGCAATAATTCCCTCAAAGAGTTTCTTTAAAATAACACGGAGTAAATTATCTGATGGCTTTATATCATAGTCTCTGACTATCCTAAATGGAAGGAAGAAAAGCTTGAATACAAACGACGTCATAAGGCTCCAAAGCAACATAACCTTATTGCTGAGGCAATATTCATGAGATAATAGCTTGAAATTACAAGAGGTCAGGATTGCTTCCCATTCTTTTAATTCGTATAGATGAATATGGACGCTCCTACAATTCTTATCCTTTACATATTCGTCAGCCTGTTTTTCTAATCCAAGTGCTCTCAGTAACCTTGTTTTTAAAAGCATGTCCCCAAAGTTAACACTCGGTACAGAGAATATGAACTTTCCACCAGGTTTAAGCACTTCATAAATTTCTAATAAAAGATATTTCAAATTAGGTATGTGTTCTACAGCACAGGAGCTTATAATTGTCTGAAAGGTTTTTTCTTTAAATGGTAAACGAGTTGCATCGGTCTGGATAATCGAATGGTATTTCCCATTGGCCCTCACGAGGCTTTCCATGTCCAAATCCAGCCCTACATTTATTTTTCTGTCACAGGTTGATATTGCAAAAGTGCCATCTCCACAAGCAAGGTCTGATGCCGGAGGGAGCAGTTCATATCTTGAAAAGGCATCGCCTTCCACTGCCTTAAGAAAAGGGAGCCAGGGTCTATAAAGCCATCTTTTATCTGCAAGCATCTTTTCAAATATGCTCATCTGTCCTCATTTAGCTATGATAGACTCGTAAAAAGTATTGGAATATATATTCAGCAATTCGCTTTCCAGAATTTCCATCAAGCTTCCAGCACTGTTCCTCTCTTATTATTTTCCTTCCTTCAGCATCGATGGATGGATTTTTAAGATATAGATTTGTATAATCTATTAGTTCTCCTATAGAGTACGCGATTTTTACCCCACCGGTCTTTACGATATTTTTGTAGTGGTCATAATCGTAGTATCTTTTGCAGGAATCCTTATACGGTTTTGTCTTGTAGCCATCAAAAGCAACATTAATCACAGGGGTATCAAAGGCCACGGCATCAATAGTTATTGTAGATGCCACATTGATAACTACATCAGAATAATTCATTAGTTCAGCAAGTCCATACATGTCTTCCCGCGTTGGATTCCAGCTATCGTTTGTTTGAGCAGGTCGTCCAGGCCGTTGTATTACAAGGCAAGGTTTATCTTCAAATTTTTCATAGTAGCTATATTTGTCCTTAGGGTGTAGCCGTATCAATAGCTGGCATGGATTAATAGAAGAATTATTAATTCAATAACCTCATGGTCAAAAGGGGCAGTTCCTGGGGTGCCGGTTGTATATGTAATCAGTTTCCTGTCAGCATCAAGCCCCCATTTTTTGAAGAACTTATCCTTTGGAAGAAAATTTGCCTTGTCAGTATAAATGTCAAATTGTGGAGCACCTGATATAAAGACTTGATCTTCTGCAAAGTTGTGATGATTAACCACTTCATCTTTAAGGATATTATTCCAGACTGCGACTCTATCAGGCCTTACAGGAAAAGGCCCCTTTGATGTAGGATTATCCCAACTTTGAATAAAACAAATCGTTTTTGTTCCTCTCTTTTGTCCCTCGATCTCAATGCAGAGGTAGTTTGAATAAATGCTGGTATAGCATATTAAATCCGGTTTATATTTTTTAAAGTAATGGTCCGCAATCGATGGAGTAAAAAACAATTCCAGCCTTTCAAGAAACTTTATATAAGAATCAAGCCTTCTATTAGAGCTTTTTCCGGTTAATGCTTTTAGAGCAAACCTTCTGACAAATCTCCCTTTTCTTTTTTCCCTCTTTTGTTTGAAAGTAAACAGGTCTGTGTTATTTACCCAGAGGTCTTTTTTTAATGACCGTAATAGGTTGATAACAGGATTTGGTTTCCATCTAGGGGTCGGTTCAATAAAAACATTATCCGTACCGAATTCTTTTTTAAATTCGTCGTTTGTGATAGGAGAAAAGATCACTATTTTCAGGTCACTATATGTCTTTAATGTTTTAAAGACATCGGTTCGCAACATGTTTCTGATAGCAGAGCCTGAGTCAAGAATTATAAAGATACACTTCATGTGTTAGATCATTCTGTCGAGTAGTTTTTTGTCCGTTCTTCCTTCTTCCAATGCATTCTTTACCACACGGGGTGTTATAAATAACCTGTGGTAGAAAGAGAAGTATCTGCTCATAATAATCCATAATAACCATCTAAGGTTCAGAAGTCCGAACGTGTGACTCCTGAACTCATTAAACCCTCTTTTTTGTTTAAGCATCCTCAATGATGGCAATTTAGGCATTTCCAAACCACGGTGACATTCGGAGGATCTAAAGAGGTAACGCCATAACCTATCGAATATTTTTTGGAATTTAGGATTCTTGTATCTCTCTTTATGAGTCAGGTAATCCACTAATTTTGGTGGAAGTTCAAGATGTCTGACCAAAAGAAATACTTTGTTTAAGTAGGTATTTTTAAAAACCATTGTAGATTCCTGAAGAGTTTCTTCTTTATTTTCAATAATCCCGTCTTGGAGTGCACGGTGATAGAGGGCGGTACCTGGATAGAAGTTCAACGAAAAGAGACTCAATGAAAAGGGGCGGGGCAGACGGCTTGTAAAACGAATTGATTCTATAAGCTCGTCTTCGTTTTCATAGGGATTATCAGTAATCATGTAATAATTAATTTTATCAAATTTTAACGAATTTAAGACAGAGGCCCCCCAGACAATAGTCTTATTTGACTCTGGCCTGGTGTGAACTTTTTTGCGGACACGTTCACATCCTGACTGGATTCCCATTTTAACTCCAACAAAGCCAGCGTTACGCAAGAGTGTAAGCTTTTCTTTAAACTTTGGGGTTGACGACATGACACCAGAGCATGTGAAGGGTAAATTTATCTCTTTAAGTTCCGAGCTAAGTTCTTCAATAAATTCCATAGACATGGATGTTAAAGCATCATCCCTGAAAAAGATACGTTTCGTACTCGGGTGAATCTCCAGGAATTCTTTTATCTCCGCAATAACATTTCCAATACTTCTGGAACGCATCTTTCGCAGGTCTTTATTATTTGTACAAAATGAGCAGCGGAAAGGGCAGCCTCTTGTTATCATAGTAGGATACCAGTTTTTCATCTGTTTTAAATCAGAGCTCTCCATTGGCTTAATGCGCATCTTTCTCGTGTCAAGCAAGAATTTATTTCCGATGGCGTAGTCAGAGAAGAGATATTTA
>WOUX01000269.1 GCA_009773075.1 bacterium
TATTATCATTATGATTGTGGGGGTCATGTTAACCTCTCTTGTCATTGCACGGGAGTACGAAAACGGGACGATGGAAACCATCCGATCCCTACCCATAAAGGCAGGGGAATTCCTGGTAGGCAAGGCCATTCCCTATTTTCTGATTGGGCTCACCGATGTCCTGGTGGCGATTTTTATGGGGCAGGTCTTGTTTGGAGTAGTTATGAAAGCCAGTTTCTGGCTCATGATTGTGGCATCTTCTATCTATCTTGCCGTTGCCCTCACGCTCGGTTTACTCATCTCAGTCGTTACAAAATCACAGCTGGTTGCCAATCAAGCGGCTGTCCTGATTACATACCTTCCTTCGCTCCTCCTTTCTAATTTTGTGTTTCCAGTGGTCAACATGCCCAAAGCTCTCCAGCTTGTGACCTACATTGTCCCTGCTACCTATTTTATAGACATCCTGAGTGGAATATATTTAAGAAATCTAGGGCTCGTACACCTGTGGCCAAGCTACCTGGTTCTGATGAGTATGTTCATTGCCCTGGCCATTGCAAATCTTGTTATCCTGAAAAGGGAAGGCATGTAACATGAAGTGGCTTCGAATTCGTGAACTGATCCGCAAGGAGTTCATCCAGCTCTTCAGAGACAAACGGAACCGGCCTATCCTGATTATCTCCCCCATCATACAATTATTGGTTTTCGGTTATGTTGTTAATTACGATATCAGAGATGTACGGGTCGCTTTTTTTGACCAGTCGCACACACAGGAAAGCCGCATGCTGGTCGATGCCTTCAATGCCAATAAGGTCTTTAGAATTACCCATTTCTCAAGGGACCACCGTGAATTAGAAGAATTGCTCCTTAGCGGGAAAGTAGATCTCGGTATTAAGGTAGGACCCGATTTGAGCCGGCGCATTAGAAAAGGCGAGACGGCAAATGTTCAAATTTTAGTCAATGGCAGCATGAGCAATATGGCATCTGTGCGGATTGCCTATGCATCGTTGGTTCTCGATAAGTTTAATCGGGAATTAATCAGAGAACTCTATCCGCAGCAATTGAATTATGGAAAGGTAGATGCCAGAATCAGGACATGGTATAATCCAAACCTTGACAGCCAGAACTTCTTTGTGCCTGGTATTGTGGCTTTTCTGATCATGCTGATTTCCTTGCTCTTTACCTCGATGGCCATCATCAGGGAAAAAGAGGCCGGAACTATGGAACAGTTGATCGTCACGCCAGTGAAACCTATTGAGCTTATTGTGGGTAAAACCATTCCCTATATCATCATTTCTCTTGGTCAGATGGTCGTGGTGCTCCCCTTTGCCGTTTTATGGTTCAGTATCCCCATAGCCGGTAGTCTCATCCTTCTCTTTGCTGCCGCCTGTATTTTCCTTTTAAGCACATTGGGTATCGGGCTTTTCATATCCACCATCTCCTCTACCCAGCAGCAGGCCATGATGACTACCTTCTTCTTTATCCTCCCCTTTTTCATGCTTAGCGGTTTTGTATTCCCTATTGCCAACATGCCTGTTGTGGTGCAATGGTTGACTTACCTGAATCCTTTAAGGTATTTCCTGGTCATCATAAGAGGGGTTTTCTTAAAAGGGGTAGGTATGGATGTTCTCTGGCCCCAATTTGCGGCATTGACCATCCTCGGCTTGATTGTCTTTGCAGGGGCTGTCGGGCGCTTTAGGAAGCGACTTGATTAGATGGGAGAGGAGGGGCTTTCCTTTCCGCTTTCCCAAGTGTTGCACTTCATTATTGAACTGACGAACCAATTGAATTGATGATTTTAAGTAGTTCTTTTCTTTTCAAATGGCTACTTCCAATATCTGAAAAGGTTCTGCATCGGGCACTAAACCTTTCCTAATATCATCATAGATTTCTATTAGATTGTCTCTCAATTCCTGCAAAGTCTTTCCTTGGCTTTCATAGTCGGGATATTCCTGGATATGTCCCACAAACCATCCTTTTTCCTGTCTATATACAATATTCATTTTCATAAATTTCTCCCTTCCATATTCTTGATTGCTTATGTCTAATGCGGCGCTGAGCGGTCGCCCCGAAGGGGCATCCGTTCCTGTGCCTGGTTCTCCCGAAGCGCAGCGGAGGGCAGGCACGACCGTTCAGCGCCGCATTCCCCCCGAAGCGCAGCGGAGGGGGGAACGCTGAACTGTGCGGTGCGGCTTTTTGCATCCGCACCAGTGAAAGGTTATGCCACTTTTTGAATTTCTTTTGATTCGTATTCGGGAAACATAATTATAGCAGGATGTACATTAAATGCCTTGGCGAGTTGCTCTGCCCTTTTTTTACCGATTTCTAATTTATCGTTTTCAAGCATACTGATATTTTTTGCATTGATAGAGCAATATTTTGATAATTCCTCTTGAGTCCATCCTTTTAATTCGCGTAACATTTTAATTACTTCCCCGGTAGTTAAGATCGTATGCTGTTTTGCCGGTTTAAAATCCGATCTTATAATTTTCATTATTTTAACTCCTTAATATTTATGTGGCGTTATATCAATGACATAAACCGAAACTATCTCTTTTTCGATAGAATAAATAACCCGATATTGAATATTGAGCCGCGATGATCGTTGTCCTTCAAGCTCTCCCTTTAATTTTTCGTCATGAAAACCAGGAAATTCTCGTAATTTATCTGGCCCATGTCG
>WOUX01000270.1 GCA_009773075.1 bacterium
TTACAAAGCGGTATTTGGACAGGTTGTGTCCTGCATTCCAATCGTATTCCTACAACTTTGTGCCTATGTGCCTTTGTCTCTTTGTGCCTGAATAGTTACTATAAACGAAATTAACAGGAAGAGAGATTCTTTATGAAAATATGTAAATCAGCAATCTGTTTAATAGTACTGATTTTTTTACTTGCCTCCGTTTCCTTCTCTAAAGAGGTAAAATCCTCCAAAGACCAGGCTGTAGTTACCTTCCTCCAGGGGAAGGTCTATGTTTTGCCAAAAGGGGAAGCAAAAGGGACCCCCTTGAAGGTGCATGACATCCTCCATAAAGAGGATAGGATAAATACAGGTGAAAAAGCCTTAATAGAAATAAAACTACCGGATGGAAGCTTTGTTCGATTCGCAGATAATACAAGCTTTACGGTCAGTGACCTGAGCTATAACAGGGAAAGTGGGGATAAAAATTTCGGGGTTAAACTGTTTCTGGGAAAAACTTGGGCCAATGCTAAAGGATTCCTGGGAAGAGGGAAAAAATTTGAGATTTCCAGTGAAAATGCCGTAGCAGGGATTAAGGGTACTATCTATCGAATGGATGTTAGCAAAGATAAATCAGTGCTGATTAGAGTTTACGGTGGGAATGTATATGTGACAAGCCCTCCAAAAGAGATTCCTAAACCTGTCTTTGAAATTGGTGCACCCAAGGAAGTTAAGGGGCCCAAAGAGGTTCCTGGACCTCGTGAAGTTACCTTGAAGGAGTGGGAACACATCGTAAAAGAAATGCAGCAGATTGTAATTACCCCTGAGGGTAAGGCATTGAAACCTGTTTCCTTCTCATCAGAAGAGGATATTAGTGATTGGGTTCTTTGGAATAAAAAGAGAGATGAACTGATAAAATAAATTAATACTCCAATATCTTATCGTGGCATTTATCATCCATAAACCTTTTGTTTAGCTGCAAAACCTTATCCCTCACCTACCACACAATGAGCATACTGTTTGAAATAAAACCAATCGTTTATCTGCAGGCATATTTATTTATCTCTTGCCTTATGGTGATAAAATGGTTAGTGCCATATTAATGGCTGGATATAACAACGAGCGAGCAGTAAAAAAATATAGCAGAATAGTTGCGGAACATTACGGCGAAAAGTTCATAGAGACAGGATACAAACCTTTAAGGGAATTTAAGGTTGTTAAGGATGGACCTGTAATAAACAAACCCGTGATTCAGTTTATACTTGAAAAACTTTTTGATAGTGACTTGATTGATGAGATAGTCATTGTAGGTCATAAGATGCTTCTTGAGCAACGTCTTGGTAAATTTCTCAGGAAATTCGACAAGCCGTTCCGAATTGAAAACCAGAATTCTAAAATCCCTCTTCACGCAATTGAGCGTTTTGGGGTAATCCCTAAAAAGGTCAAACATAATTCTTTCGCAGGAAACGTAATCAAAGGATACGCTGCTAGTGCTGCTTACAATGATAGGAAGCATGCATTATTTGTTGCCTCGGATTCGCCGCTAACTACAAAGGAATTTATCGAAGACTTTCTTCATATCGCTCAAGATTACCAGCATGATTCCTCTGCAATCTTTCCTGCCGTACTTATTGAAGGAGATCAGGATAAGCTTGGCAGAAGACCTCTCAAGCTTATTAATGACACAACTTATCAGGGCTCCAATATAAAAGATGAATCTGGCAGGCAGGGATTCAGATTCTCACCCCTAGTATTTGCAAACCCAAATCTTATAAATGTGAATAACATAAACACCGCTTATAATCTTCGCAAATCGCTTAATCCAAAAGTTCAGATGGAATTATTCAGGATCACTCATAACCTGGGATATCCAAATGTATATACCAAATACTTCATTAGAAAGGATTTGAGTATAAAAGAATTTGAAAACATTATTTCACAGTTTTTCCAGGGCAGATTTGCAATTATACCCACTATAGGAGAAGATGCAACCTATGATTATGACGGCACTGATGCAGAATATCGAGAGATAACAGCTATGCTAAATAATACTCAGGCAGTGCCCCCTCATCCGTCAACAGACTCCTGAGTGATTACAATTTGTTTGACTTTATACCATACATAATCTAAAATCCCCACTAATCTAACCGTGTACTTTGGGAGAAGATCCTAAATAATGCATATTGAGGTCACCAGAATCCTTCTAAAATGAGGGAAATACCCTATGGAGACAGTAATGAAGAGAACTGTTTTTTTTATTATTTTAATTGGTTTGGGGTTTATGTGCGGTACTGCCCCTGCTCAGGATAAGATTCTAGCAGAAGGTATGGCAGCCATTCATAGTAATTTAGTGGATATTGCCAGAGATAAGGCCATTGACAATGCTCAGCGTAATGCAGTAGAGAGAGTTGTGGGCGTTATGATTACGAGTAGTACAGAAGTCGAAAATTTCCAGTTAAAACTCGATCAGATCCTTTCTGAATCCAGAGGTTTTATCAATACTTATAAGGTTATCTCGGAAAAGAGAGAGGGCGATATGTACAGGGTGACAATTGAAGCCGATGTTGGAAAGGGAAAGCTGAAGGAGCGCATGGAGGCTGTCAATCTTATTATGATGAGAAAGTCCAAACCACGCCTGATGATTATTTTCGGTGGACAAGCCCAAAAGGATGCCGTTGCTGAGGC
>WOUX01000002.1 GCA_009773075.1 bacterium
AAAAATGGGGTAAGGCTTAAGCAGAGCCCTTAAGAAACCTGTTCAATCATAAATTTTTTCTTGATTTGAAAAGGTATCTATGCTAACAATTTGTTTGCTGATACATATGAAAGAACGATGAGATATTCTTAGAAGGAGGTGACTAAAATGGTAGATAAGAGCATAATTGGAAGGGAGTACCCTGAGTTTACTTTTGAGGTGGAGAAAGGTAAAATAAGGGAGTTTGCGAGGGCAATAGGAGACAAAAATCCGCTGTACTATGATGAAAAGGCTGCCAAAGAGGCAGGCTTTGAGGGACTTGCTATTCCTCCCTCATTTCCAACTGTCTTTGCTATGGCCGGGGGGTTAATGGAGGTAATGCTGGGTGATTTGAAGCTTGATCTGGCAAAGATACTTCACGGTGGACAGCAATATGAGTACTTTAAGCCTATTAAACCCGGGGATACCGTTACCGGAAAAGTGAGGATTGCCAATGCCTTTGAAAAATCAGGCAAGGCCGGAACAATGGACTTTATCGTTATGGAGACTACCTATACCAATCAGAATGGGGAAAAGGTTTTGGTAGATACAAGCACCATGATACAAAGAAGATAAAAAACATATGGAAAAGAGGTGAAACCATGGCAGGAAAACAGGTATTCTTTGAAGATGTTAATGAGGGAGGCAGCATGCCGGAGTTTGTGTCAGAACCCCTCACAGAGACTCAGTTTGTTATGTACGCAGGGGCATCCGGTGATTTCAACCCGCTTCACACAGTTCATTCCTTTGGCGAAATGGTTGGTTATGGGGGTGTTATTGGGCATGGTATGCTCAGTATGGCCGTTGTCGGTCGAGGCCTTACAGGTTGGTTGGGGAACAAGGCTTTAAAGAAATTTGGTGTTAGTTTCAGGACGGTTACGAAAGCAAAGGATGTCATATCGGTTAAAGGGGTTATTGCCAAGAAATATACAGAGGGAGGGAATAACTGTATAGATATAGATCTCGTTGCAGAGAATCAAAGGGGGGAAACAGTCGTAACTGGCAATGCAACGGCTGCCCTGCCATCAAAGTCATAAACTGATAGGATCGATTTTCCTGAAGGAGGCAAAACATGGCACTTTTAGAAGGTAAGGTTGCAATCATCACTGGATCTGGCCGTGGTATAGGGAAGGCAATAGCTACTCTCTTTGCAAAAGAGGGTGCATCTGTTGTAATAAACGATTTGGATCCTGAACCTGCTGAGGAAACAGCTAAAGAGATCAGGAAGATGGGGGTTAAAGCGGTAGCTTGTGCCGGTAGCGTGACTGATAAAGACTTTCCTGAAAGATTAATGAACACGACTATTAAGGAATTGGGCAAACTGGATATTCTGGTTAACAATGCAGGCTATACATGGGATTCAGTAATCCAAAAGATGACGGATGAGCAATGGTATGCTATGGTTGACATACACGCTACGGCTCCTTTCCGTATCATTAGAGCTGCAACTCCATATATGAGAGAAGCGGCAAAGGAAGAACTCAAAGAAGGTAAGAGAATACACCGAAAGATAGTGAATATCACATCCGTTGCCGGTGTCTATGGAAACGCCGGTCAGGTAAACTATTCAGCAGCGAAGGCAGCCCTCATTGGGATTACCAAGACAATGGCTAAGGAATGGGGAGCGTTTAATATCAATGTCAATGTTGTTGCTTATGGTGTTATAGATACAAGATTGACAGGAGAAAAGGAACTGGTCTCAAAAATCAAGGTGGGGGATAAAGAGGTAGACGTAGGTATTCCAAAGGCCTCGAGAGATTTTATGAAATCTATGATTCCACTGAAAAGAACAGGTACACCCGAAGAAGCTGCTGGGCCTGTACTGTTTTTAGCGTCACCCCTTTCCGATTATATAACGGGTGAACTTCTTATTTGCAGTGGCGGTCTGGTGCTCTAGATTCATATTAAAGAACACCCTGTCTTTTAAGGCAGGGTGTTCTGGTTTATAATAGTGTATTGGTGTGTGATTGATTCTACGAAGTGTACTAAGTTGAGGTATGCGTGGTTGGCGTTTTTTCAGACATAAAGGGTGCTGAAAGTGAGGCGTATTTATACCCACGAAGAGCTGAATAAAGAAGTAAGATTTATTGCCGGATACTATCTGCTGGAAGAAGAGAAACGGCTTAATTACGGAGAAAGAGAAGTCCTCTATGTGATAGGCCATGCCGCAATAGACAATTCATGCTGTGGGGTTGGTGGTTGCAGATATGCCTTAATACCTGGATACGTGGTTGCATGGAAAAATGAGACAAATGAAACTGGCAATCCTGTATCAGAGGTAGAAACTATAGTTGACGAAGATTCTAAAACGGAGCTTGCTAGAATTCTTAAAGAAAAGGAAGCGATTACTCAAATTGAATTCTGGTAAGAATTCGTTCGCAGGGATACTTTTTAAAAAAAACGTACTTTTTCAAAGTTCTCGTGGGTTTTCCTGTAAAGGAGGTGGTATTCGTTTTACGTTTCATACGTTGATGAGAGTGTAGGAAAGCTGGGATATATTTTAACTTGAAGAGCTCTTGGGCATTCAATACAAAAAGGAGGATTTTAATATGGTAGGCATAACCTCTTACGGCGCATATATACCAAGGTATCGGATAGATCGCGGACGCATTTATAAAGCCATGGGATGGCTGAATCCTGCGACCTATATGCCAGGGGAAAAAGCTGTGGCTAATTTTGATGAGGACAGCGTCAACCACTTCTCCATACAAAGAGAGACAGTCTGCCGGAATAATAGCAACTGCCTTTGATCTTCGTCCAGATATACGGACTGCAGACTTTACGGATTCGGTAAAAACAGGTACTACAGCTCTACTCTCGGCATACGATGCGGTGAAGGCTGGGTCAGCTAAAAACGTTATTGTATGTGCGGCTGATTGCCGCGTGGGTAAAGCAGGGAGTTCACAGGAAGAAATCTTCGGAGATGGCGCTGCATCCATAATGATCGGTGACAGCGGGGTTATTGCGAGCCTGGAAGGTTCTTATTCGGTTTCTTATGATTTCGTGGACCACTGGAGAGCAGATGGAGAAATATTTGACCATCAGTGGGAAGATAGATTTATACGAGATATAGGGTATAGCAGTTTTATTATTGAGGCAATTTCCGGTCTGGCCAAGAAATGCAAACTGGATGTGAAGGATATAGCCAAGGTAGCCTATCCATGTCTTTATCCAGGTGACCACGGAAGTATCGGGAAGAAATTGGGATTGGCTCCCGCTCAGGTACAGGATCCTATGTTGAATAATGTGGGCTATACCGGGACGTCCAATCCGCTCATGCTGCTTGTAGGGGCACTTGAAGATGCTAAGGCGGGTGACAACATCGTAGTTGTAAGCTTTGGCAACGGCAGCGATGCTTTGCTGTTTAAAGTTACTGATGAAATAGAGAGGGTAAAAGGCAACAGAAGAGGGATTAAGAAACATCTTGCCGCGAAAAGAGAACTAACAAGCTATGAAAAAATGATAAGTTTTCGAAACCTCATCCCTGTAGAAAAGGGAATTCGTGGAGAAATGATACCCCCAACCGCCCTTTCAGAGTTGTGGAGGAGCCGCAGGCGGGTACTGGGCCTTTGCGGGTCGAAATGCAAGGTGTGTGGCACTCCCCAGTATCCAGTCCAGAAAATATGTGTGAAGCCCGATTGTGGTGCTATTGATCAGATGGAGGACTATCTTTTTGCGGATAAGAGGGGGCATCTCTTTACGTATACAGGAGATATGCTGGCCTTCAGCATGAACCCGCCTGCAATTTACGGTATCGTAGATTTTGAAGGTGGGGGGAGGTATTGGTTTGATATGACCGATGTTGACCAGGAATCTGTCAAGGTGGATATGCCGGTAGAGATGAGCTTCCGTAAGAAGTACATCGATGCGAAAAGCGGCATCCACGGGTACTTCTGGAAGGCAATACCCGTTATAGGCTAGAGTGTTAGCCCCGTTTCGATATGCCTGTGATCATTAGTCATTTTTATAACAATTGACTAATGATACCAAAGGGTTTCGATATAGAAATTCTGTGATGCGTAATTATAAAGGAGGAAAAAATGGCAGACGGTATAAAGGATAAAGTTGCTATTATTGGTATGGGCTGTACCAAGTTTGGTGAACGCTGGGAGATGGGATCGGAAGATCTGATGGTTGAGGCGTTTCAAGAGGCTATTCAAGACGCAGGGATTGAAAAAAAGGATATTCAGGCGGCCTGGTTTGGGTCGTGTTTCGATGATGTAAATGTGGGAAAGGCCGCAACACCTTTAAGTCTGGCGCTCAAGTTGCCTTTTCTCCCTGTTACAAGGGTAGAGAACTTTTGTGCGACAGGTTCGGAGGCTCTCCGTGGGGCTGCCTATGCTGTTGCTTCAGGGGCCTACGATATTTGCCTGGCATTGGGTGTAGAGAAACTGAAGGATACGGGTTATGGTGGTCTTCCGGAGATGAGCTCGGCCATGGGGACAAAGAACAGGCTGATATTTCCCGGCATAACTGCACCAGGAGGATTTGCCATGATGGCTACGAGATACTTTGCTAAATACGGCATCAGTCCAGAGGAGGGGAAAAAGATACTGGCAAAGGTATCTATCAAAAGCCACAAGAATGGAGTGAAGAATCCGAAGGCACACCTGAGAAGGGAGATAACAGAGGAGCAGGTATTGAAGGCCCCTATGATTGCCTGGCCTCTGGGTTTGTTTGACTGCTGCGGGGTGAGTGATGGATCTGCTGCGGCAATTGTTTGCCGTGCCGATATGGCGAAGAATTTCAGGCCCGACCCTATCCGCATCAAGGCCATGCAGATTGCAATCAGTTCGGGAGAGGAGATGATGTACACCGATTGGGACGGCACCTATGTTGAGACGGCTACCCGATGTGCTGCAAGGGCATATAAAGAGGCAGGGATAAAGAACCCCAGGGAAGAGATAAGCATGATGGAGGTTCATGACTGTTTTTCTATTACCGAACTTGTAACCTATGAAGACCTGCAGATATCACCCAGGGGCAAAGCAGGAGACGATGTTAGAGACGGGTTCTTCGATTTAGACGGGAAGATTCCCTGTCAGCCTGATGGCGGTTTGAAGTGTTTTGGTCACCCCATAGGGGCTACCGGACTGAGAATGATGTATGAGATGTACAAACAGCTCCAGGGAAAGGCAGGAGAAAGGCAGATCAATGACCCCAAGATGGGACTTACCCACAATATGGGTGGTTTTCCGGCTATGAATCTCATCAGTGTCTCTATCGCTGGTCTTTAGACAAAAGAAGACAATACCATACACAAGCGGTATTGGTATAAGCTTGGTTAAAGGTGGATTTTCTGTGTGAGGGCTTTGAAAAGGAACACTTTTCAGAGCCCTCTGTGTAGAGACTTGACAGTTAATCATAAAAGGGATAAGGGGGGAAGTATGCAGTACCAGTTAACGGAAGAGCAGCTAATGCTGAGAGATAGTGTGAGGAGGTTGTCTCAAGAAAAGATCGCTCCTCGAGCTGAAGAAATAGACAGAACAGGCCATATTCCCGATGATATTGTAGAGTTATTTAGAGCCAATAGCCTTATGGGCATACCATTTCCTGTTGAATATGGAGGGGCAGGCGGTAGTTTTCTGACTTTTATAATAGTTGTGGAGGAACTGGCCAAGGCCTGTACAAATTGCTGCATGCTGGCAGGGGTCCAGGACCTGGGTGCGCAACCCATAGTGATAGCCGCTACTCCTCAGCAAAAGGAGAAGTATCTTACCAGGATAGCCACCGGAGAATGGTTTGTTTCATTTGGTCTTACCGAACCATCAGCCGGGTCAGATAGCGCCGCTATGAAAACCAGAGCTGTCCTCGATGGCGATAGCTATGTGTTGAATGGAACAAAGTGTTTTATAAGTAATGCAGACAGGGCAAATGTCATAACTATCTTTGCAAAAACGGATGCAGAGGCGTCAGGAGTAAAGGGGATAAGTGCCTTTGTAGTAGAGAAAGATAGTCCAGGGCTTTCTATTGGCAAGAAAGAAGATAAAATGGGTAATACAGCAACACCTGCGTGTGAGGTTATAATGGAAGACTGCAGGATTCCAAAAGAGAATATCCTGGGGCAGGAGGGGGAGGGGTTTTACATTGCTATGGAAACCCTGGATAAGACCCGTCCTATGGTGGCATCTACAGGTGTTGGCCTTCTGGCAGGGGCTTTAGACTATGCTATAGAGTATGCCAAGGAAAGGATACAATTCGGCAGACCTATTGCTACCTTACAGGCTATACAGTTTAAGCTGGCCGATATTGCAATGGAGCTGGAAGCGGCAAGACAGTTAACATACAAGGCTGCTGCCCAGATAGATGCGGTTACTGCCGAACCGGGATGGCAGAAAAGCAAATCAAAAAGGCTGGAACTATCCAGATTGGGGGCCATGTGTAAGTGCTTTGCTACGGATGTAGCCATGAGAGGAACTATTGAGGCAGCCCAGGTTTTAGGGGGCTACGGTTATATGAAGGATTATCCTATGGAGCGACGGATAAGGGATGCCAAATTGTTACAGATTGTTGAAGGCACAAATGAGATACAAAGGAGCGTAATTGCAGGTACCCTATTGGCTTAAAAAAGTTGACTTTAAAACAGAATGGAAAATAAAAAGAGAAAGGAAACAAAGATGGTCTCTGCTTTAGAAGGAATAAAGATACTGGATCTGTCCAGATTGCTGCCTTTTAATTACTGTACCTTGATGCTGGCTGATTTAGGAGCCCAGGTTCTTAAGATAGAAGAACCGAAAATAGGGGATTATATGAGATGGATGCCTCCTAAATTGAAGAAAGAAAGCGCAGTATTTTTAATGGCTAATCGTAACAAGAAAAGTATGACCTTGAATCTCAGAGAGGAAAAGGGGAAGGAGATACTTCGCCGGTTAGTCAAGGAATACGATGTCCTGTTTGAGAGTTTTAGACCTGGGGTGATGAAGAGATTGGGGGTAGGCTATGATGATCTGAAAGAAATAAATCCCAGACTCGTTTTTTGTTCATCTACAGGTTATGGGCAAGACGGCCCTTATAAGGATAGACCGGGGCATGATATGAACTATATCAGCGTGGCTGGTATCCTTGAGGCTACAGGGCGACATACAGGGGTACCGGTAATACCAGGGATACCTATTGCCGACATGAGCATAGGCATATTTTCTGCCTTTTCAATTTTAGCAGGTATCATAGGTAGAGATAGAACGGGTAAAGGGCAGTACATTGATGTATCAATGACTGACTGTATGGTGTCTTACAATATGATAAATATTGCCAGTCTTATTGCAAGCCAACGATCTCATGGTTTAGAGACACTGGGTATTACAGGGGAGACCCCCTGCTACAACGTATTTAAGACAAAGGATGGGAAGTTCATATCTCTAGGCAATATCGAGGACAAATTCTGGATTAACCTTTTGAAACTGATCGGCAGAGAAGATCTGAAAGAATACCAGTTTGCTATAGGAGAAGATCAGAAAAAGGCCATGGATGAGTTACAGAGGATATTTCTCTCGAAGACCAGGGAGGAGTGGTTAGGGCTCTTTGAAGGGAAGGATATATGTTATGCTCCTGTGAATGACGCAGAAGATCTGATGGCTGACCCACACGTTAAGCATCGAGAAATGTTGCTCGAGATGGAGCATCCTGTAGAAGGCAAGGTAACGACGGTAGGCTTCCCATTTAAATTCTCTGAAACACCAGGTAGGATAAGGACACCATCTCCGACATTAGGTCAACATACAGAGGAAATTCTAACGGGTTTGGGCTATAAAGACCAGGCAATAAAAGAGATGATAGAAAAAGGGGCTATCTGATCTGAAGATGAAGCTGAAGACATTATTCTTGATTACGTTCTTAATCTCTACTACCTCTCATTTAAATGCAGAGGATTCATTTAAATACCCTGTCCATTCCTTGAAAGAATTCAGATCTTCGAAGAAACTCACCCTATGTAACGAGATGGTTCCTCTGGACAATCAGAATGTATGGGAAATGTTAGACAGAGAATTTGTAGTATCCGTTGGGAATATACCGCAAGTCGTGATGTGGTTGAAAAGATCCAAAAGGTATTTTCCATACATTGAAGCCAGACTCAGAGAAAAAGGTCTTCCAGAGGATTTAAAATACCTGGCAGTAATTGAAAGTTCTTTAATGAGATACTCTTATTCCGTAAAAGGAGCAGCAGGGTCGTGGCAGTTTATGGATGGAACAGCGAAAAGGTACAATTTGAGGGTTAATGAATGGTTTGACGACAGGCTGAATTTTTCTAAATCAACGAATGCGGCGATAGACTATCTAAGCTATCTTTATAAAACCTTTGATAGTTGGGCATTGGCCTTTGCTGCCTATAATTGTGGTGAAAGCAGGATTAAAAGGGAAATGAGAGAGCAGGGGGTGAATAACTATTACAAGCTAAACCTGCCTTTAGAGACAGAACGGTTTGTCTTCAGGATACTTACCGCGAAGATCATCCTTTCGAACCCTGAGAAATATGGATTCCACCTCGATGAAGATGAATATTACCATCCTGTTGAATTCGATGAAGTGTGGGTTGATATACCTTTTAATGTGCAGATAAGGGTAATTGCTGAGGCGGCAAACTCGTTTTTCAAGGAGATAAAAGAATTAAATCCTGAGATACAAGGATATTATCTGCACTCGGGTAAGCACTTGATAAGAATACCCAAAGGGAATTCTGGACTGTTTAAAGAGAACTTTAAGAGGTGGTTAGAAAAATAGAGTTTTTTACGCCCTTCCTTACCTTCATAAACTCGCCCTTCAGGCTCAAGCATGTGAATTTTCTACATTCCAATCGCTAAGGTGGGTTCCCCAAAGAATCTATGAATTAGCTTTCAGGGATACTTTTTCAAAAGTCTCAGGTCAACAGTAAAGAAGGAGCCTAATTTGTTACGAAGTGAGATTAGAAACCGTCTGGGAGCCACTCCTTTAAAAGAAACTAAAGAGTGGCTATTTGATGGTTTTCAGCTCGAGGATAAAAAGAAAGAAGAGATAATAACAAGTCTTTATTCAGGGCACCACTTGCTTATTCTTGGACCTACAGGAAGTGGCAAGACAGTTCTGGCAGAGAAGATTAGCAGTATCCTTGGAGATATGGAGATCGTAAAAGACTGCCCTGTGAATTGTCGCCCCCAAAGGCCATCTTGCCCCTGGTGCATGAATAGGGGGATGGAATTGGGTATAGAGCTTCAAATTATGCGTGCTTCTCAAAGAGTGAAGAGGGTTCAGGGGAGTCCTGAGTTGCTTCCAGAAGACTTGATAGGGGGACTGGATCCCGAGGCTGCCATTATCTATGGGCTCCATGACATAAGAGCATTTACACCGGGTAAACTCCTGAGGTCCAATGGGGGATTTTTGCTTTTAGACTTTGTAGACAGAATACCGGAAAGGGTATTGAATGTTGTTCTCAACGCTCTGGAAGATTTCATAAATATTGGTGGCTACGAAGAGAAGGTTCCCCTGGATACCTTAATCATTGCTACCGGTGGAGAAGGGGCATTGAGGTCTCTGCCTATAGATATGATTGATCACTTTGATGTTGTAGAACTACATTATCTTCAAGACCGTGAAACAGAAGGACAGGTTCTCTTTCGCGGGAAGAATTTGGATGATACTCTGAGGGATAACATAATGAGTGTTGTCCACAAAACGAGAGATCATCCTGATATAAAAAGAGGCGTCAGTACAAGAGGGGAAATCAAATTTGCCGAGTTGCTCCCGATGTACAAGCGTATAAGTTCAAAAAAGGACAATGATATCCTTAGGGCAGCTTCAAAAGTCTCTTTGCCCCACAGGATAACCATAGCTCCTCATGCAGAAGCCATGATGTCCCCTGATGAGATTATTGGGGAGATAGTAGATGAAGTCCTGTATGGCAGCGATAAAAAGCAATATGGTATTGTTCTGACCGAGGAAGAGGTTAGAAATCTTATAGAGGAGATAATGCGGGTCGAGAGGTTCAAGCAACCTCTAAAGTTGGGGTATTTTGACTTATTGCTAAAAAGGATCCATAGATTTCCAGAATCACAACTCGCTAAAATACACAAGAAGGCCGTAGATCAACTCGAGGAGGATATTCAATCAGGGAACAGAAAGGATATGACAGAAGACCTCCTCTGGGAGATAGAAAATATGCGTAAAAACAAGGACAAGATGTTTGAAGAGTACAAAAAAAGACTGGAAGAACTTGCCCTTAAGGAGACCCTGGATATGCTCGAGGACAAAAATGTCCTTGAAAAGAGTGGTAAAGGATGGGATATGACCAGGAAAGCGGTCACGATGCTCCTTGAAAAGTTGGTCCCGAAATACTGGGATTACTACAATTCATCAGGAGATGGGCGGCACAAAACCGGGAAGAGGTTGAACTTTGGTGACGGAAGGATAGTCGGTCTCAGGAGATACAGGTTTGGTGACAGATACAGGGATGTGTCTATAAAGGGTACTATCAGAGAAGCCATTAGAAATCGGCGGGGTCAGATAGCCAGAGAAGATATAATGGTGAACAAAAAGGATATTAGAAAGAAGTTGGAGATCACAATAGCCATAGACCTTTCAGGGACAATGTCTCAATTGGATAAACTCTGGTATGCAAAAGAGAGCGCTATTGCACTTGCCTTAGCCTGCACCCATTATAAAGACAGGATTGGCGTAGTAACTTTCTCAAATATGGCTGATATAGTAGTGGAAATTACCGGTAATCCGTATCTGGTTGCAAAGAAGGTTTTAGACCTGGAACTTCATGAAAATGCCTTTACTAACATCGGTTATGGACTTTCAAAGGCCCGTTCCCTTTTAACTCAGCACAAAAGGGGGGAAGTGAAACAGCATATAGTTCTTGTTTCTGATGGAGATGCGAATGCCCCCAAGCCTTTTCCTGAAAGATACTGTCTGGAGGAAGCTTCCAAGACTATTAGAAAAGGCATAACTATATCCTGTGTTTGTATTAACGAGAAATCAGCAAATCCATGGCTTATGAGAGAGATTTCCAGGATTGGAAAAGGAAGGATTTACGTTATCGGTAGTGCGGAGGAACTTACCTCGGCATTGCTCGAAGAAAGAAGCTATATATCTACCTGAGGTGTTTAGGCTGAGAGAGCTTTGAAAAAGTACCCCTTTTCGCTTCAGCATACATTTTTTGACCCATCTAAGCTCGCTCCATTGAAAATTCACAAACTCGCCCTTCGGGCTCAAACATGTGAATTTTCTACATTACGCTTGCCAAGGTGGGTTCCCCAAAAAATCTATGAATTCGCTCACAGGGGACTTCTTCAAAGCTCTCGGCAGGTCTCGATGAGATGCTATTAAGTAATTGAAGTAAGCTATATCTTACTGACGTTTTTAGCCACAGGTCCCCGGTTGCTATCTTCAACATCAAAACTTACCCGGTCACCTTCAGCAAGGCTCTTGAATCCGGTCGTGTTGATGGATGAATAGTGGACAAAAATATCTCCGCCTTCATCCTGACTGATAAAACCATACCCCTTTTTGTCACTAAACCACTTTACAGTTCCCTCTACCAAAGCAATGGCCTCCTTTATAAAACTTCTATGATCCCAAAACTCAGGTCGCAACTCTGACAAAGGGACAATCTTTGTGAGTGTACCCGACCCACGAAGCGACTATAAATTAATTATACGGATCATTTAATATAGCACCCTTTATAGCGAAATGAGGGTTTTGTGTCAAGAAAAAATAGCATGTGCTACGGTATTTCATTACCTAATGTGACTTAAATCTTTTACAATCTCTGCACGGGCTTTTAGGCTATTAATCCATGCTTGAAAAATCTCTTCCTTCTTCTGTTCAATAAGCGCTTTCTTGAGCCTATCCTTCACCAAACTAAATTTTTCTTCATCTGCATCCTTTTTGCTTTTCAATTTAACTATAAAGTAAGTATCGTTAGTATGGAAAACCCTATCAGCATAAGGATTATTTGGGGTTAAAGAGAATACATGTTTTTTGATCTCTTCAGCGTATCCAATGTTTGGTATGATACTGTCCCCTCTTCTAAAAAACCCTGTTTCTTCAACCCTTAATTTGTTTTCAGAAGTTAGGTGCTCCCATTTCTTCCCCATTCGTAACTCTTCTACTAATCCCTCTGCCTTTGCCCGGGCCATAGTTTCCCCCTTTTCTCTTTGCACGTCTTTTTTTGCCCTATCTTTGACTTCACGGAGTTCGGGTATTCGAGGCTCTACCCTTTCAATCACCTGCAAGATGTAGTTTACCCCCGAGGATTTTATTGCCTGACTTATCTCGTCCTTTTTGAGAGAAAAGGCGGCATCAGAAAAAGGCTTATTTCTGCCCAGTTCCTTTATACTTTCCTCTATAGCGAAGAGGCCTGTCTCATGTAAATCCATCTTTATATTGGATGCAAGTTTCTTAAGATTTCCTCCTTCAATAATCATTGCATTAACATCTTCTGCTTTCTCGTCTGCCAATCCTTGTGCCATTTCCTGTCTCAAAATAGAAACAATCTGAAGTCTAACCTCCTTTAAAGGTATGGTTCTTGGATTTAGAACCTTTTCAATCTTTAGTATATGAAAGCCGAAAGGACTCTTGATAATTGGGCTAACTTCTCCTGCCTTAAGGGATGATATAGCCTCTCTGATCTGCCCCATCAAATTTCTTCTCTCTATATACCCTAACTCCCCGCCTTTCTTTCCCGAAGGATCATCTGAGTATGCCCTGGCTAATGTGGCAAAATCTGCCCCCTTTTGTATCTCAGAAAGGATATTTCCCGCTTTATTTCCTGCCTTCTTAACCGATTCAGAATCATCATCAGGGAGACTTTTGATCAATATATGTCTTGCCTGTATCTTTTCTGGCAAAGTAAACTTTTCTTTGTTCATTTGGTAGTAGTCATTTATATTCTCTTCCGTAATCTCGACTTTCGATTCATAGTTCTTTGGATTAAAACTCAAATACTGCACATTCACCTTAGCTGGTATTTGGTACTTTTCTTTATGCTTTAAAAAATAGTCCTTTGTTTCCTCATCTGACACTTTTGCCTTGTCTGTAAAAGAGGGGGATGTTAGCCTGATAAATTCGATGTTAACGCTTTCATCCTCTAAGGTGTAGATATCTAGTGCTTCCTTGTTAGATATTTTAGCAGTATCTTTTATGACCCCTTCAACCTTCTTTATCAAGAGGTCCCTTTTTTGAGATGCTTCAAAATCCTCTGGTGTCATCCTGTTGTATCTCAATAAGTTCATATACTGGTAATGATTAAACCCCCCGTCTTTCTGAAAGGCAGGGTGATTCATTATTGATTCTTTGAGTTCTTTCTGGGTTACTTTTAAATCGAGCCTCTCTGCTTCCTGTACCAAAAGAGCCCTTTCTATTAAACCTTCCAGAGCCATTTCTTTGAGATTTAGCTGACTAATCAATTTTTCAGAGAGATCATTCTTGTAGACATCCTGATATCTCTTTAACAGGTTTTCATAGGTTTCTCTGTATTCACTGATTGTTATGTGTTGATTATTGACAGTGGCTATCCTATTACCTTTGTCCTCGCTAAAACTCCCGATACCCCAAAAGACGAAAACTAATATTACAGCAAATAGGGCTATCTGTATAAACCAGGATTTAGCATGTTTCCTCATTAGGTCAAGCATATTATTCACCTTTCGTGTGATTAAACTTTCTTAAATTTGGGCATTTATCAGGGTAATTACTCAGGTGTTTAGACTGAAGACCGAAGGCTGAAGCGTCCTAACGGTCTTCCGCCTTAAGTCTATCTACCTGAGTAATTACCTGTCAGCTTACTAATTTTACTCATTGTCGCAAAAAAAGCAACTTTTTTATGACTATGATTGTAATTCAGACGCTAGACCATAGATATCAGACATTAGGCTGAAGACTGAAGGCTAAAGAGGGAACTGCATTATCAATAAATTTGTCGAAGCGTTTTGGGTTTTATAGACTTCAGCCTTCAGCCTAAACACCTGAGTAGTCACTATTTGAAAAGTCTGGTATCTAAAACCTGAAGTCCTGTGTCTGAATTGCAGATTCAGAGTCTTATTGTCTTGACAACCAGAGAAAAAATGGGTAAGTGAATGAGTAGCCTGATAGAAATTTAATAAACAAGGAGGATGGGATATGGATTTCAAGTTCACTGAAGAGCAGGAGATACTGAAAAAGTCTGTACGTAATTTTATGGATAAGGAATGTCCGCGAGAATACGTTAGAGAGCTGGATGAGAAAGAGGAATTTCCATTTGAACTGTACAAGAAGATGGCGAAATTGGGTTGGTATGGTCTCCCTTTCCCGGAAGAATATGGCGGCAGTGGCTGTGGTCCTTTAGATTTTATAATGGTTGGTGAGGAACTATGTAGATTTTCTTATGAGATAGGAGCAGGATACGGAGTGCCTATCTTCAACGCGTTGACCCTCTTGCACCATGGTTCGGAAGAACAGAAAAATCGGTATATACCTAAAGTAGTTAATGGAGAGATGATGTGGTCGATTGCCTTGACTGAGCCCAATGCAGGTTCTGACGTGGCTTCCCTGGTCACATCAGCCGTTCCTGAGGGGGACGAATTCGTTGTAAATGGGCAAAAGGTCTTCATTACTGGCGCAGATGTGGCGAATGTTATGACCATGGCTGTTAGAACAGATAAAGATCTCCCCAGGCACAAAGGGATCAGCATGCTCCTCGTTGACCCAAAATCCCCTGGAATAGATATTCGTGTAATCAAGACCCTTGGAAGAAAAATCATTCATGCTACCGAGCTGTTTCTTGAAGACGTTAGGGTTCCTAAGGGGAACCTTATCGGTGAATTGAACGGGGGCTGGGAGGTTCTCATGTCAGGTCTGGAGTTAGAAAGACTCTTTGCCTGTGCGGGATATGTTGGAAATGCCCAGACTGTAGTTGACGATGCCCTGGAGCATGCAAAACAGAGGGTACAGTTTGGTCGTCCCATTGGAACCTTTCAGGCCATTGGCCATATGCTTGCGGATATGCAGACAGAGGTGGATGCAGCCAGACTTTTGACCTATCGTGCTGCATGGATGGTTGAACAGGGGATTCCTTGTATTAGGGAAGTATCTATGGCAAAGCTTTTTGGCTCTGAGTCCCTAGCCCGACTTACCAACCAGGGTATGCAGATAATGGGCGGGTACGGCTATTCAATGGAGTATGACATGCAGAGATACTTCAGGGATGCTAGGATAATCACTGTAAGCGCCGGATCTTCTCAGATGCAGCGGACTATCATTGCCAGACAGATGGGGTTAAAGGTAGTCTAATTAGTTCCCACTGAAAAATCCACATGTTTGAGCCCTCCTGTCTGCCGTGCCTGCACAGGCAGGAAGGGCGAGTTTGTTAATTTTTAATAAAAGATACTTAGACTCTTAAAGGAAATCGTCTAGTGGATTATGTAACTTTAATAAAAGGTGGATTCTCAAATTGTTATATTATATCAGAGGAAAATGTTTTAATCTTTGTTGACGTAGGATCTTCTGAAGAGGTGAAAAATATAGTTAGATATGTTGACGAGCTCTCTCCTAAAGAAGGACGCCCGATTGTTATATTCTCAACTCATTTTCATATAGACCATGTGGCAGGGATATCCTGTCTGTTAGATAAATTGCCTGGTGCTGAAGTAGCCTTCTATAAGAAGGTTGAAGATTTCTTCAGTCGAAAAGAAAAGTTATGCATTCCCCCTGTTGGGGCATGGTTTGGAAACCTTCCTCCTGTCTATCTAAGATTGCACCGTCACATCCCCTCTCTTCTCGAAATTAGAGAGGATGATAAAGTGGGGATACCTTTGCCATTCTTCAGAGAAAAGGTATCGGTGAAATATGAGGTCCATCATTGGCTTGGGGATGGCGATACTATACCCTATACCAATGATTGGAGGGTTATCTCAACCCCTGGGCACACCACTGACAGTACTTGTCTGTGGCATGAAAAGAAAAATATTCTTATTTCGGGTGACACTGTTCTCAATATGGATGGAAAAGGGGAATTGAATCTTTTTTGCTGTAACTACAACCAAATAAAGGAATCTTTCAATGATTTAAGGGGGGCTTATCTCAACGTGAAAAGTCTTTACCCAGGGCATGGGAACCCTATTATATACGGAGACGACCTTTTGTCAAAGGTAAGGGTTCTGAAATAGGGGTGTAATGTAAGGTATGTCATAGACTGTTTTTCTTTCTCTTCTTCCAAAGGTAATATGCTACAGCTACACCGATCACTAAAGAAAGAGAGATGATAATCAGGACATCCGCTCTCTTAACTACTTTGACTACTACGTCGATATTAGCACCGAATATATACCCTATAAACACCCATATTGGGACACTTATTATAGAGGCTATTGTGTTTATGGTAATAAAATGGGAAGCCTTCATCTTTAGAATTCCTGCAGTAGTAAAGGCAACGACACGGAACCCTAGGATGAATCGTGCCAGGAAGACTGTTTTGCTACCATGTTCTTTAAAGAATTTTTTTGCCCTATTTAGCTTTTTCTCAGAGATTAACCTCACAAAATGGCGATGTTTTGTTATGCTATCACCCCATCTTCTCCCCAAGGAGAACACTACGAGATCTCCCAGTATAACACCGAAAAAACAGACTATAATGGTGACAGTCAAGTTGCTGAATCCCGCATATGCTAAGAATCCACCCCCAATAAGAGCTATATCTTCTGGAATAGGTACTCCCAATCCTGCTATCATCAGGACAGAAAACAAGGCAAGATATATGAAAAGTTCAGAATGGGTTGCCAGAAACAAGATTAAAATATCTAATACCGCTGACTTACTGACCATTAAGGCTATCCATCTTAATTTTTTATAGAAGAGAAGGTTGATATTTAACCAGATTTAGATCAAATTGGCAAGCATTTTTGTCAAATTATTTTTACTTTAATCCCTGTATTCGTCTAGACAAACAAGAAGTTCCAGACATGCTTTAAATCTCGATCTTAGGGCAGCCTTTGGAGGCTAGTGAAAATAATCAAGAGTCCCCTTAACGTCTCCTGTATCAAAGATAACAGCATGTAACCTGTCTGGTTCTTGTCCCGGGTTGATAGAGATGGTATTTCCTATCTCTTCCATGAATATACCCGAAACCATAGGTGATTCATGGATATGACCGTGAAGGGTGAGATATGGCTGGTGTCTCTCAATGAAATTTCTTATTGATTTGCTTCCACACGGGGTTCCGTTGAAAAGCCTATCTAAAGCTGTATTATGAGGAGGGGCGTGCATAACATATATAGTCTTTTTTGGGTCACTTATTTGAGCTAAATATTTCATGTCTTCTTCTATGGTTTTTTCCTTCCCTAATACCTCATAGAGGTCTATTTGGTGCATACCCTGTTTGGTACTGAGTAAAGATCTTCGAGGGCTTTCAATAACAACCTTCTCATTGGTGTCAAATCTTTCCCAATCCTTCAAAGAAAAAGGTGTAATAGGCACATATCCGTATCCCACAAGGTGGAGTTCTGCATCTAAGACATGGTGCCTTTTGTGAAGAAGGTTTATTATCCCTTCCTTTTCCATTCCTTCAAGAATATCCATATTGGCTGCTGTATCATCATTCCCCATCATTAGATAAATACCCAGGTTTGGTTTAGTGGTTTTTAGATTTGAAATATAGGGATAAAGAAACTGCTTTATAAAGTCCCTTTGGTTATGAATGCGGTCATGAAAACCAGGTCTATTTGGAATTAAGTCTCCACCAATAATGAGGCAGCCTATACTCTGATTTTTCTGTAATTCCAGGAGTCTTTGGTAGTGTCTCTCATTTACATGGAGATCGGATGTGTAAAGTATCTTCATAACCTTCTCAAATTAAAGAGTTCAATAGTTTACCAGTTCCAGCCACCCTCTCTTTTTTGCTGTATAACGAGTCTCTAGAAAAAGCCCTTTGGCATAAAATTATTTATTAATTAGAAGCATCGTCCCAAAGTACCTCGTACCGATTGTATCCTTGTACCCGGTTTTTTAAATGCAATGAGTATACACTATTAGTGTTCTCAGTACATCTCGTATTTAACCAGCCTGCCGTCAAGCCCGCCGGCTTTGATCGGTTTTTTCCATGATGCTTTCAGTCCGATTTTTTTAATATACTCACGTTCTCCGAAATAAACAAAAGCGGCCGAGCCTCTGCATCTCTGTTTCAGAAAATCGCCGAAATTCTTATAAAACATTTCAAGGTTCTCGTCTCCCCCCATCCGAATGCCATAAGGCGGATTGGTCACAATTATATGCCCTTCAAGGGCAGGCAGCTCTCTGAAGTCCGCCCTTTCAACGCTTACGTTATTTCCGAAATGGATACCCATCAGGTTTGTCCTCGACGCCCTGACAGCCTCAGAGGACACATCACTGCCCGCAATCAGCCCTTTCGGAAGTTCCCGGATGTGTCCGTCGGCCTCTTTTTTTACCTGCTTCCAGAGGGCGTCGTCAAAGTCAGGCAGAAATTCAAAACCGAATTGATTCCTGAAAACACCCGCAGGAATATTGCTATACCGCATGAGAGCTTCACACAAAAGGGTTCCCGAACCGCACAAAGGATCATATAAAGGAACAGAGCCGTCCCATTCACTGAATCGGATAATCGCGGCGGATACGGTTTCCTGCATTGGCGCCGAAACGGTCTCCTCTTTGTATCCTCTCCGGTGAAGCGCCCCGCCTGAGGTGTCGAGGCTTATTACTGCCTCATTGTTCCTGATATGAAGGTTCAGCGGGATATCCGGATTCCTTACCAATACATCCGGGCGCTGACCGGTTTTTTCTTTAAAATAATCTGCAACCGCATCTTTAAGGCGGAGGGCAGCGTACTTTGAATGCAAAATTAAACTGTTGGAAACATTCCCCGATACGGCAAAGGTATTGCCTTCCGTAAAAAAATCTTCCCAGGAGATTTGTTTGGCCTTCTGATAGAGAGTATCGGTATCATGACAAGCGAAAGATATTAACGGTGCGAGGCAGCGTGAAAGAAGCCTGCTCAGATAATTAATCCGATACAGGGTTGGTTTGTCCGCCCTGAAATAAATTCCACTGAATTCCGGCCTGACATCTTCAGCGCCGAGTTCAGCCAGTTCCTCCATGCCGGCTTCTTTTAAACCGTCTGCTATCTGGGCAAAATAACGGCAATCCTTCTGATACTGATATAACGCCACTTGCCGCTTTTCTCTTCTACGGCGTTTGACCCAATCGGCTGACACCATTTATTTTGAGCCGGAAAGAACGGTAGAAATATTGGTTGACCATTTTGAACCTTTTGCAGTATTACTTGTTACGAGCCTGAATAAACTCCTTCGCTGCCGCACCAGTTTATATTGCAAGAGTTTGGGTGTAAAATCAACTGAATTGTGCGTAAGCGACCGAGTCGCCTGAGGAAAATTTTTATGGGTATTGATGTTGGGTAAACCGGAAGGGGGGTGCCTGTAAAATGGATACGGATTATAAAAGCAGAACCCGGAGAAAAAATGAAGACAGGGCACTACAACGCCTGGGTGAACAGTTGGTAACCATGCCGTCCGGCCAGCTTGAGACCATGGGACTGCCGGCTGAGCTTCTGACGGCCATCGAATTCGCACGCAGAATAAGGAGCCATAGCGCCCGACGCAGGCAGATTCAGTACATCGGCGTCCTCATGCGGCATATCGACCCACGACCCATCGAAATCGCCCTCGATCGCATCCGGTCAGGAAACTTACGGAAATAGCCTGGCGCCCGCCGGAAACACGCAATTTTAACCCCTTACACTTATAACAGTCCAATTTTCGGGTTAACTCCGCCTTCAGTTGGCCAACATCCGAGTCCCGAGATCGGATACGGTTCCCGGACCAATCCGTGCTTTACAGGGCTTTTTTCGGTTGATTATCCGACTTCTTTTTATCCTTTTGATCCTGTTTGCTTTTTTTCTGTTTCTGACTCTTGTTCTTATCCTTTTTTCCGCCTTTGTCTCCCATTGTACACCTCCTTTCCTGTTATCAATCCCGTTCTTGCCGCAAAGGGCGCTCTGTCGTAAGTTATAACTTTTAGTATCTTAATTGACCTTTCGCTCAATTATACTAAACACTGAAATAATGTTTTATAATGTATAATGCGACAGTTAAGCCGCCGAGCGTAAGCGCAGTCGAATGCAACGCGTTAGGGGGAATTAGGTATTCTGTCCCCGGAATTCGTCCAGGAATTCGGCCCAACCACACCAAACATCATTGCTCCACACTCATCAGCGATGTTCCCGGCTAGTAGTGAGATCCCTGTCTCTCCGAGAACGCGCTATATTGGCAATTTTTTCTTCGAAGGCAGCAAAACGTTTATCCAATTCCAGCAACTCCTGACGCTTCTCGTGTTCACTCAAAAAAGAGTAACGAATGCTGTTGTACACCACCATTTTAAGCTCTCCGTAAGATATCCCTTCCCCTATATATCCCGATAGACCATTTAAGTATCATACGTTTCGAAATCTCAGTTTGATAGCCATGTCTATGCGACCAAACTAACTAAATGGTCGTGCTCTCCGGACTTGATCTTAAAGCTTTTGGGATATTTTTTAAGTAACTCTGAGAATGTTTTACATTCGTAATTTGATTCATCAAATGTAGGATCAAGTCGCTTCACTATGGGCCTTATTGCTGCCTTAACAACCCATTCGTCGCCGGTTCTCTTAGAAATTTGTTTAATCGCTTTTGATAAAAGTTCAACAGGATCTTTTACCTGTATTATATCTGATCCGACATCTTCATTTCCAACATCTTCATCTGCTTGACTATCAACTACCAGAGCATCGTAATATTTAAAGTCCGAACAGCTGTTAGCCCAGTGCTGATTTGTCGATGATTTACAACCAATACCGATTAGGTCTTTCCCGGCAGCCTTAATTTTTTGTGCCAGGGGAATAAAGTCACTATCGCCACCTATGACAATAATTGAGGAAATATGTGGGAACCTCAACACATCCTCAATTGCATCAAGAGATAACTTAATATCAGCTCCGTTTTTGGCTGATGCACCTGGAGGGAATATTTGGATTAGTTCGACAGCACATTTAAGCAAGGAATGTCTATATTTTGAAAACCATTGCCAATTGCAATATGCCTTATTGATTGCCACATTTCCGTATGTTGTTGCAAAATCATATAGCGCTTGCACATTAACCAGCAGGTCTTGGTGTTTGTTCCTATTTTGAGTTCGCCCATAGCCACCACTGCCGTTGACCGAGTCATATAAACTGGCATGAATATTTTCAAAGTCCCAATAGACCGCTACGGTTTCTTTTCCCATATATTCCTCCTATTTCAGATGGCTGACGGCACGCGCTTCAGCAGCACGCAGAGCAAGCGAAGCGTGTCGGCTGAAATCGCTTGTTGGTCGGCCTCTTAGTCAATGGCAGATGATTCAAACCATTGAAACGACAGCTCCTAAAACCAGTAGAGCCGCACCGACAAGCTTTTGCAAAGTTATTGGATTTTTAGTGCATTTAATCAATTGCACTACCTATTCTCACCTATTTGTTATTTATTTTTCTACATAATGAGATGTATAAGTTCACAACTTTTTTCCTAGCCCAAGGGGTCTTTCGCAGAAAGTTTAGGCTGGACTTCACTGACGGGTCACTGTTGAAACATCGGATATTGATGCGTTTCCCCAACTCGCTCCAACCGTAATGATTAACCAGGCTATTTACGATCTGCTCCAAGGTAATGCCATGAAGTGGGTCATTTGATTGTTGTTCATTCATAAACTGATATTTGTCATTCCTTTGGCAATTTGCATTTGGGCATAACGGCAGCGTAACCGGCTGGCAATGGAGCGCAGCGGAATTGCCAGTCCGCGTTAATGCGGTTGTTCGGCGTAGGTCATTTTTAATCCAGCATCCGGAGTTCAAGGATGTCTTTCATGAGTTTAAAATGGTTATCAAGTGAATAAATTTCACATTGATTTTGTTTCGCGTTTTGGACAATTATTAGATCAGGAATGCCGATTCGATTTAAACCATTTTTTAAACATTTGAATTGGAATTCAATAATTTGGCCCCAATGAATGAATAACTCTAACTTATTTATATTATTTAATAATTTAACAATCTTTTGTTGATTGCGAACCCGTAAAGATGGAACTAATTCAGCAAGAATAAGATCATTAATAACAATTAGGTTTTCATCAATTAAGAAATCAAGCTTTTCAGAACTGTTCCCACTCCTGAAATACTCTATCCATATGGATGTATCGACTAATACCGACATTGACGCCCTCTAATGGCGTTCATGTCAATGCCCAAATCGACCTTGCCTTTAAATTCTTTCAATCCGGATATCTTTGATTTTCTTACTAAATCTTCTAAGGAGGTAATTCAAGTGTTGTTCTCATGATTAGCCTCCTTTCTTTATGCATAAATTTAGCATTTAATGCATATAATGTCAAGCCGAACATTCATTTTTATACTTATTCTATGTTCAGCGAAAATATACGATTATAATATAAAAAAAGTCAGTATAAATTACCCGAAAAACTATTGAAAAGCGCCTTATTGTTCTGTATAGTATTTCAAATTTAAATATTATGCAGATTTGGTATAATTTGGGAATTTGTTATGTTAGATTTGACGAAAATAGGGACAGCGACTGTTTATTTATTAAGGTACTTTCATCAAATAACGGCATGTCTTAGCCACCGTGTTATTCTGTTGACAGTTGGCCACAATCTCGGATGATAACCCGTTTCGAGGGGTGTCCACTCTGTGACCCCAATGCCTCTATGCGTTTGACCACATCCATGCCGTCGGTCACCGTTCCAAAGACCACATGCTTGCTGTCAAGCCAGTCAGTTTCGATCGTGGTTATAAAGAATTGCGAGCCATTTGTGTTAGGCCCCGCATTTGCCATTGACAAAATCCCAGGTCCTGTATGGCTGAGCTTGAAATTCTCATCCTCAAACTTGCTGCCGTAGATCGACTTGCCACCTGTCCCGTTATGATTGGTAAAATCACCACCCTGAATCATGAAGTCCGGGATAATTCTGTGAAACGTACTGCCCTTAAACCCAAAGCCCTTTTCACCTGTACACAAGGCACGAAAGTTCTCGCTTGTTTTTGGAACAATATCTGTGCGCAATTCAATTACTATTCGCCCTAATGATTTGGCATCAGCCTCAACGTCAAGAAAAACGTTCACACGTTCCATAATGCTCTCCTTCTTTCTTTAGTGTATATACTGTCCCTCGAATTCCTGCAAAGGTGCCTGGTAGGATATTCTTGAGCAACTGGTTAGACAGTGTTTCTCTGATTCTTCTTCAGGTCTTCAATTAATTGGCTTATAAGTCTTAGCTGTTCCTGTTGAATTGAGATAAGTTCACTCCATTGCTTCTCCCTGAGCAAGTCTATTTTCTCATGAAGCGCCATTATTTCAAGCTCCGCCTTCAGGTTGACTTCGTAATCATGCTCCGCAGTCAAGCGATCCTTATAGGCCTGGCGGTTTTGAGACATCAAGATTACCGGAGCTTGAATAGCGGCAAGCATGGATAAAAACAGATTCAACAGAATGTACGGATAGGGATCGAATGATTTATTGTACGTGATTAGAATAAACGAATTCAGTAGAACCCAAATAACCAGGACAACCGCAAAGATCATTATAAATATCCAGGAGCCGCCAAAGGCAGCGACTTTGTCAGCCAGCCTCTGACCAAAAGTCAGTTGCTCAGAAAAGTCTTTAGCGACATTTCTTGCAATGTGGGTTCTCGTGGCGAGATGATTAGCAGCTTTCTTTTCTCGCTTACCAAGCTGGTCATATTTCGTGCGAAAATGCTTTTCTGATATCTCGTCTACTTTCTTATTCATCGTGTTATCCTTTGGATTGTGGGCTGACACCCGCGAATGAGCCGCGAGCCGCTGCGATACACTTCACGAGACGAA
>WOUX01000271.1 GCA_009773075.1 bacterium
TTCATTATTTTTTGCAAAAGAGGCAGGGAGCGACGATGGTAATGTCCCGGAGTGGCTTAAAAGGACAAGCTATTCAATCGAATTAGAAAATGATCAGAAACTAAAATATTACTTTGAGACAGTCCAGCCTCTCTGGGAAACCAATAATGGCTGTAAAGTACTATTTAACCATTCAAGAATCTCTTTAAAAGATAGCCGGCCTACCTACAATATTGGACTTGGGCTCCGAGAACTTCTAAATGACGATCTTTTACTCGGCGGTAATATATTTTATGACTATCAGGATTTACATAAACATAGCAGGCTTGGAGTCGGGGGTGAATATATAACTCAGGAACTCGAGGCAAGAATAAATGGTTATTTACGTATAGTAAATGAACGCATAGTCAGCGAGAATGACAGTGAAAAGACAATTGAAAAAGTCGCTAATGGCTTTGATGCAGAGTTAGGAGGGCCGGTCCCGTTTTTCAAAATGCTAAGTGTTTATGGAGGAGGATATTGGTATCATTTTGACCATTTTCAGAATAAATACGGATGGAAACTGAGGTCAGAATTAAAACCCTATGATTTTACGAGGCTTACCTTTGAATTATACAACGATACTAAAAGAGGAGGAATGAGTTATTCGCTTGAAGGCGCTTTAAGCTTAAGGTTTACCTCATTCGCCTTAGGTGATATTTTGGGTGATATTCGAGAAGGAAGGAGAGCCTATGCCAAAGCTGACCTTAGAGAAAAGATGCTTGACCGCGTGGTAAGGGATTTTGATATAACCGTGGTACGGGTAAAGGAAGATAAGACTACAGGATTAACTGTAGAGGCAGGGAGGAAGTAGGAGATGGATAAAAAATTTTTAGTAGCGTTAGGGGTAATTGTATGGCTGGTATTGGGTGTAGCTGGTATTTCCTTTGGAGCTGCTGTGGCCACAGACACCCCCCAGACCTATAAGGTTTCTATTACAAAACTTGAGATTTCAAATGATGGTGGTTCTACCTATATAACCCTTTTTGAGGGGGCTTCAGATTATATAGATATTGCCTCGGTCTCCGCTGGCCAGGCTGCGGGTAATTTTTTTGCTGGATTGAGCGTGCCTGATGGGACATATACCCATGTCAGAGCTACGCCTTCAGCTACATTCAAGATGAAAGGCAGTGTGAGTTATAGTGGCACTACCTATTATACAATTGCTGGCGGCAGTACTTCTATTACTGCCTCTGATATGGTTGAAGCCACTATTAATGTGCAGGGTACTATGACTGGCACTGCTCAAACCTTATCTCCGGCAATAACTGTAAAAAATGGGGTAGCTAACCACAAAGTGCGTATTGAGTTTAATGTCTCTAATACCTTAGGGCTTTGGCTGACGGGTGCCGGCCCTATTTATACTTTTTATCCTGAAGAGCCATCTGTGACTGTTTCAGTTCAGTAAAAAATGAAAGGGGAGTATATGCGAAAGAAAAATGCAAAATATCTGATAATTTTTGTAACGCTGGTTAGTTTTGTTTTACTACCTGCCATTACCGAAGCAGGTGGACTTGATTCTTCCAAGAAAAAGGTACCCTTATTTACCTTTATCGGCCGGGAATTAGTTATCGGTTTTGAAGAAAAATATATGGCAGAGCGAAACTTCGAACATTCTCGTTTCCCTGAAGGAGATATTCAATTTGAATCTCTGCAGCATTTAGGGACGCTTTCTTATGAATTTATCGAGGGCCAAACTATTAAAGGAAAGCTGGGGGCAGCCAGGATAGAGAACAAGGCCTGGGGATACGGGAAACATGATTACGAATTGGCCTGGGGATTTGGTGGTGAATGGGATGTGGTTAAGTGTATAAATAGATATTTCCCTAAAATGCATGCGGCCTTACCTGGCGAAATCAATACGATATTTAGTGGGCAGTATTTTGCTATAGGTTCAGATAAGGAGACTGCTGCAGGGGGGAGTAGCTTAGAAGAGGAATGGCGGGG
The DNA here is from genome assembly GCA_009773075.1 of bacterium. Taxonomy (GTDB): domain Bacteria; phylum Desulfobacterota; class UBA8473; order UBA8473; family UBA8473; genus UBA8473. Next base: position 1,966 of record WOUX01000271.1, read on the forward strand.
ATGGGATATTTCAATCACTTTTAGTAAAAGTTTGAATGCCTTTACGCCTTATATCGGTGCCGCGCTATCCTGGGCTGAAATTAAAACTAAATTGGACCAGAATATTTCTGGTGTAGAGAATTTTGATGGGACCTTAAAGGCGGATGACCATATAGGAGGTTTCATCGGAACAGATATTGATTTTTCAAAATGTGGCAAGTTAGGTAATATTCCATTTGTAAGAGATTTATCAGCCCATTTTGAAGTCAGAGCCTTTGATGAATTAGCCTTTACTAGTGGTTTAAACTATACATTTCAGTTCTAATCAGGGTGTCTTATTGGACACCCTGATATCCTTTGTTTAAAATAATGGTAAAGAGAAAAGAAAGCAGTATGATTTAATTAAAATATAAATATCTATGCGGTAACGGGAAACCCGTGAGAAGCGGGTGCGGGCCCGCCGCTGTAATCGGGGACGAAACCTTAAAGATGTCACTGTCCGCCCTTTTCTTTTAGAAAAGAGGCGGATGGGAAGACAGAGGCAGTAGGTTGATCCGGGAGCCAGAAGACCGACCCATAGATCATAAGGTTTAAAAAACGAGGAGATGGTAATCCTCTAAGCTGGGTTTGGTTTAGAGGATTTTTTATTTTAAGGTGAGTTCAACCCGAAAGGAGGTGGGAAC
>WOUX01000272.1 GCA_009773075.1 bacterium
AATTCACCACCCATTATTTAGGAACGATCCGCTAATTCCCACCCCATTTTTTATTCAAAGATAATTGTCTCCCTTTCCTTCAATCTAAAAATTTTAATGAGAAATATAAGATGGAGTAAGAGATGGATAAGAACGGATATTGACCTATTACAAAGAGAATCATATGAAAAAAATTGTATCGCTCCTTCAATAGAACATGGCTATAGAGCTGTCGAATTGTGGATTAAACATCATATAAATTACTGAAGTCTTGCACTTTTTCATGCCCATAATTGTTCGAGGTAACTATCGAGAATATTTTGTTTAAATTGAATTTTCATAGATTTCAAAGTTACCGTAATGTTTTCTAACAAAATATGCCTTCGCACATGGAAGGCTAAAGACCGGATCGATAAAGATAAGGCGGCGTTTTTATCCTTTAACCACTGGAGGATCTTCAAAAGGATTAAGATGCAATAGCTCAGAAGGGCTAAAGCCACATGGCGTTGGATGGCTTGTAGGTTTCGGACTTGATAATCTCCAAATCCCAATCTTTGTTTAAGGTCTTTGATCATTTGTTCAATCTTCCAGCGCTTGGCGTAATACTTGACGATATCCAGGGCGGAGAGATAAAGATTCGTAGAAACAAGATAAGAGGGTTTCTTTCGTTTTTCTTTTACCACGACGACAGCCACTTTACCCAAGCCTTGGATTGTCCCGACAAATCTTGCGATCTGAAGGGTTTTGTTTTTACCGTATAAGAAAAGGGAGACTTCCCGATATGCAGAAGCTATGGTGGTCAGGGTTTTAACCTTCGTTCGTTCTCCATTCATCCATAGGACGGAACTGGATTTGAGTTGAGAGATCATATGGTAACCACACTCCCGACAAAACAGAGCCAATTCCTTCGCCCAATACCAACTATCCGCCAGAAGATAGACTTTACAAGGGATGGGGAGTCGAAGGGCTTGGAGCATCCTTTTGGCCAAGGTGATTTTGGTCTGAAAGGATCCACATCCTTTGATTCCTTTAGGATGATAGAGTTTTGTCCACAGAGGCAGAAGAAAGTCTTTATAAAGCAAGGCAAAGAGGACCCATTGGTGACCAAAGACATAGGTCTTCTGAGTATGATCTCGATGCCAGGCACATCCTGGAATCTTCTTCCCTGTCTTCTCGGCGAGGGTGTCATCGACAACCAGAAAGAGAACGGAATGGGCTTTGATCCGCAAGGTATGGAAGAACTGATACAAAGCGGTCTCTGCGACCTCCTCCATGGCCCAGACGTTGTTCCCCAAGAATCGGGTGAAGCTCGAAAGAGATCGGTGCAGAAAGCAATGGGCAAGGGATTGAACCATCGAAGAAGTGTGGAGCTCTTTGCCCAACTGGATGAAGGCGATGATAAAGGAGGAGAAAATCTTGAACGAAGGTCTTGAAAAAGCCTCTGAGAAACAGGATAATAACTTTTGGATATCTTGTTTAGCATTTTCGATTTTCATAGGCTGTTCTCCTTTCTGGGCTAAGATAAGTTCTCGCTTTCTTTAGCCTATTATAGGATAACAGCCTTTTTTATGTAACCATCAAAAAGTGCAAGAGTTTAGTAAAATAAGGTTCTTTCGTAAAAAAGTTGAAATGGTTGCGCTGACCTCTAAAAGTTCTTTGATAACAGTCAGATAAAAAAGTACATCGGATTTTAGCCGTATCTGGTATGGTTTAGCTGCGAAACAAAACTTTACCGGAGGCAAAACCCGATGCAGTTAAACACTATCACAGAGTTACTCAACATACCAAACTATAAAGTGACCCACATGATAAAGAACACGAACGATAGCCTTCACGTGATGCTCGATCAGATAAAGGCGACACCTGCGGTCTGCTCAGGCTGTGGGAATATTCACCATAATTCCGTTCACAGTAGGGGGTTCATCGTTGTTGAAGACCTGAGGATCAGCGGCAAAAGGGTGTTCCTTTATGTTCCCAAACGAAAGACCTGCTGCATAGAAGACGGTGCCATCCGGGTGGAGGAAATCGACTGGCTCAGCGGCCGCTTTACCAAGCGCTTTGCAGAGGAGGTTTATCGGCTCACAGCGATCACAACGAATCAGGAGGCCGGCTGGTACCTGGGCCTCGATGATGAAACCGTCTACCGGATTGACAGGAAGATGCTGGAAGACCGTGCCGTGGAGAGGCTCGATCCCGTTCCCCCTCCGGCCTATATGAGCGTCGACGAGGTGGCATGGCAGAAGTGGCACAAGTACGTCACCAATGTCGTTGATATAGAGACGCGCAAGGTGATCTGGAACCACAACGGCCGCGGCAAGGGGGTGTTGGACAAGTTTTACCGCGCCATAGGCGCCGAGAACTGCCAGGCGATCAAGGCCATTGCCAGTGACGGGGCCAGAGGGTTTCTGGCATCCACCAAAGCGTATGCGGAGAATGCCCTCATCGTTCTCGACCACTTCCATGTGAAGAAGTACCTCAACGATGCCGTGGATACTGTGCGCAAGGAGGAACTTAAAAAAGCCCGTCAGCAACAAAACGATGAACTCTCGGAGATCCTCCATTGCAACAAGCGCTTCATCCTCATGCAAAACAAAGTCACCAGCAAGAAACATAATGTTCTTGATCAACTTGCCAGCCTCAACCAGC
>WOUX01000273.1 GCA_009773075.1 bacterium
AGAGTAGAAGGGGCTCTATTGCCCAATAGAGAGATGGTTGCCATGGTTGAGAATTCCAGACTGACCGAACTTTACAATCTGTCAAGGGTTATCAGTTCAACCCTGGAGCCCCAGGAAGTCTTGAATTTGATTATAGATGCCGCAGTGAAGATTACCAAGGCTACAACAGGTTCGTTGATGTTGATTGACAGGGATTCCGGGGTCTTGAATATCGAGGTAGCACGTGGATTCTCTCCCCTGGTTGTTACTGATACCAAACTAAAGATAGGTGAAGGCGTTACAGGCTGGGTGGCAAAAGAGGGAAAACCTGTACTGGTGCCCGATGTGACAAGAGATGAAAGATACGTAAAGATAGATAAAGACGTAAGGTCAGAGCTGGCAGTCCCCCTGATACTGGAAGACAAGGTTATAGGGGTGGTTAATGTGGACAGTACAAGGACCTCCGCCTTCACCCAGGAAGACATGGAACTGCTCTTCACCCTGGCCAGCCAATCGGCTAAAATCATTCAGAACGCCAAGCTCTATGAGACCCTGAAATGGAGAGTAGAAGAGCTTTCAGCCTTATTTGACATAGGAAAGGTCATTACAGGGACACTGAACTTAGAGAAGGTTCTTGAGACAATCGTGGAGAAGGCCTCACATCTGATGAACACCAAAGTCTCTTCACTTATGCTGCTGAATTCGGATAGAGACGAATTAGTGATTAAAGCCGTCCATGGAGGGGGTATGGACTATACATTGAAGCCCAACCTTAAGGTGGATGAGAGTTTAATAGGTCAGGTGGTCAGGACGAAAAAACCTCTGATGATCATGGATGTCCGAAAAGAGAAGGGATACAGACATCTTGATCTGGCAAAAAAGGTGGGCCTATGTTCCCTCCTTTCTGTTCCCATGATGGTGAAAGAGAGGATAATAGGCGTTATTAACACCTATACGGCTGCACAACACAGGTTTACCTCAGCAGAAATCCAGCTCCTTTCCAGCCTTGCCGACCAATCTGCCATTGCTATTGAGAATGCTAGGCTGTATGAACAGATGATAGGCCTGGAAGAGAGAATACGTGAGACAGAGAAACTCGGGGTGTTGGGAGAGATGGCAATTGAGGTGGCCCACGAGATCAGAAACCCCCTTACCATAGTCAAGATGCTTTTCCACTCCCTGTCTATCCCGGACAAAAAGGATGCGACTATAATCGAGAACGAGCTGGACCGCATGAATAGAATAGTGACCCAGTTTTTGAACTACGCCCGGGGAGAAAAGCCGGAGCGGCAGAAAATGGATATAAACCAGGTCTTAGAAAACACCCTTCTTCTCATAGAGCACCGTCTTTCTCAACAGAGGATGAAACTCAAAAAGACACTTTTACCACTCCCCTCTATATCCTGTTATCCTGAGAAGACAGCTCAACTATTTCTCAACCTGTTTCTTAATGCCATAGATGCTATGGAAGACGGTGGAGAGCTGGAAGTCTCCTCAGGGGCTATCGGAGGTTTTATCCGGGTCAAGATAAAGGATAGCGGTTCTGGCATCCCGGAGTCAATAAAGGAAAGGATATTTCAGCCTTTTGTAACCACAAAGGCCAAAGGACTGGGGCTGGGGCTGGCCATAGTTCATCGGGTTGTTGAAGAACATAGAGGGAAAATCGAAGTGGAGAGTACCCCGGATATTGGCACTACATTTACTGTAAGCCTGCCCATAGAGGTACTACAATGAAAAAGATACTGGTCGTTGATGATGAACCCAACGTTCATTACTCCTTTAAAAAGGTCTTTTCCGAGAGTTATGTTGTCCTTTCTGCCTCGTCCGGGGAAGAAGCCGTAGACATCATCAGCAGGGATACCCCAGACCTGGTAATAATGGATATCAGGATGCCCGGGATGGATGGAATCACCACCCTGAGAAAAATCAAGAGCATAGATCCCAAACTCCATATTATAATTATGACGGCATACGGAACTATGGAAACAGCAGTGGAGGCCATGAGGTTAGGGGCATACGACTACACCCTGAAACCCTTTGATATTGATTGGATGAAGGCAACTATATCAAGCGCCTTATCCGTAACAGAGATGATGAAGAGAAAGGTTGCCCTGTCCCCTTCCCAAGAGGGGGAACTGAACGGGGACATCATGGTTGGAAACTCGCCTGAAATGCAGAAGGTATATAAGAACATCGGGCAGGTGGCCGGGAAAGATATAACGGTTCTTTTAACCGGAGAAAGTGGTACTGGAAAAGAACTGGTTGCCAGGGCTATATATAAGCACAGTACGAGAAGGGATAAACCGTTTATGGCCATAAACTGTGCTGCCATACCGGACAATCTCCTTGAATCGGAGCTTTTTGGTTATGAGAAAGGGGCATTTACAGACGCCCGGCTAAGAAAGATCGGGAAGCTTGAACAGTTAAGTGGAGGCACAATACTTTTGGATGAAATCGGGGACATGTCCCTTCTTATTCAAGCCAAGATGCTTCGTGTATTACAGGAGATGGCGTTTGAAAGATTGGGAGGAAACGAAACAATAAAGGTTGACATCAGGGTGATAGCGGCCACCAATAAGGATCTGAGAAAGGAAGTCGCTGAGGGAAGGTTCAGGGAAGACCTCTATTACCGTTTGAACGTAG
>WOUX01000274.1 GCA_009773075.1 bacterium
TATATAAATCTCTTCAGTATATGCTGCAAAATAACCTTTGGTATAATATTTCAATACCTCTTGAAGTCCCCGTGCAGGAACAGTCCCCCAATAACACAAGGCACCATCAACCGTCCCCCTCTGGAGCGCCTCGTAGAGTTCTGCCGAAGGCGTAGTGGTAGACGCCCCACCCAGAGCCTTGATCACCATTGCCTCCACACGCCCAGCGGTCCTTATCCTGAGCCCCTTTAAATCTTCAGGCTTTCTTACAGGCTTATTGCTCGTCCATATGTATTGTGGAATTGCAGGCAAAGTGGCCAGCATAAATATATTTTTCTTGGCAAGCTCCTGATTAATGAGTTCATACAGAGGCGACCCTATCCTCAACTTTTTGGAGGCATCTTCCATGTTTTCGTATAGAAAAGGGAGTTCTATAATGCCAAGAATGGGGAGTGTACCCATTATGTAAGAATCCGTATGAAAGATCATGTCCGCTGTCCCCTGCATCAATCCTGGCAACAACTCTTCCGCTTTGAGCAGTGTTCCCGAATGAAAATACTCGAGGCGCACTTTGCCTTTTCCGTGTTCATTAACATAATCGGCAAACATCTTTGTAGGGGTAAATAGATCCTTATAACTGGGTGGTATGTAGCTTGCGATAATAAGTTTCGTCTCTTTCGCCATTACCGGCTGCTGACCTATGGTAGTCAATGTGCCGCAAATAAAGAGTAAAATCAAAAACGCAAAACCCAACTTTTTCCAAGACATATTATTATTCTCCTTTTTTAAATAGTTTACAGTGATCGGTTGTCAGGGATCGGCTATTCTTTCTTTTTTCTGACCCCTGACCCCTGACAACTGTGAACCGTCATGATCGGACAATTTTTCTCCTACGTCATCCGTTCTACCTCCTTTTTAAGTGATTCAGGAATTAAACGCTCAGTGGGCAGGTCTGACCCATCCAGAAATTGCTACAAAACGTTCTTTCCCCACATCGGCCTTGTAAAACTTACCAGAATCATTCGCCTTTCGACGATCAGGTCCATAGCTTATTGGAGCTGTAAGACCACCGGTGTCAAAGTCCCTTATCTTTTCCAATCCTGTAACCAGGGTTTCATGGTTCAAGTCTTTGCCAGCCCTTTTAGCACCCTCAGCAAAAATCAAGGCACCAAGCCAACCCTTGGTGTAATACCTGTTAGACCCAAAATCCTCAGCATACTTCGGTTCTTTTGATACCGGGTGGTATCGTAACGTTACCTCTTTCATCCTTGCTACGCCGGGTGCATCATCATACCACGACGCACAGGTACTCACCCCGTACTGATTCTCTGCCGCCTTCCCTGCTATTCTCACAGTGTCCTCTCCCATTAAATGAAAAGAAGACATAACAGCAGGAGAATAACCGAACTTTCTGGCATCCTTTAACAGTGCGAATGTCCCTCTCCCAGCCGTCATTGAAACAATGTAATTGATTTTGTCCTTCTTTAGATTCATTACCTGAGAACTTGCATCTACATCTCCAAAGCCGACAACCTCCTTGGCCAAGAGTTTCAGTCCATAGAGCTTAATACTCTTTTCCAATTGCTCTAGACCAGATTTTCCTGCCTCATTATCCGCATAAACATAAGCCAACCTAAGTTCTTCTTTCTTTACATTATTTACAATGTAATCAACAATCATTTTTATCTCATCTACATTGTCGTTTGTGGGTTGGAAGCTATATCTCTTAAACGGCCTGCTCACATGGTATGACCATGCACCGGTAACGACCGGAACCTTATCCTTTTCAATACGATCGTAGAGGGCCTTATGCTGCCCACTTCCTCCCATGAAGAGGATGGCCAGCACCTTATCTTTGAAGACAAGTTTCTTGTAAGCAGCAACAGATGCAGGTATTGTATAGCGGTCGTCCTCCAGTATCATCTTTACATTTCTACCGTGGATACCCCCTTGCTCGTTTATGTAGCGAAAGTAGTTTTTGTAAGCCTCCCAGCATGGAAGCAGTAGATTGGCAACCGGGCCAGACATATCAAGTACTACACCGACTTTTATGGTGTCGTCCGTAACCCCCCTTACCTCTTCAGCATAAGAGGGTATGCTTCCCAAAATAATTATGATTGAAACCAAGGTAATCATTCGTAAAAAAACATACTTCATTTTCATATCCTCCTTTTTTTGTAAATTACAAATTCTTCACATCCTCTCAAGAAAGCTACTTCTTAAAATACGTAGTAAGGTTAATGGGGGTACAGCTGTTATAAATCTCTAAACCTTATTAACTTTGATAGGGGTCTGCCTACACCAGGATGAAGAACGGGATAAAATGATCTGCCGGGAATTTTGATTAAAGGGAATTTAATACGTTTGAGAGAAAAAGAGAGGAGCAACATTTCTTTATCCCAATAGAAGAAAACTATGAAGCCCAATACAATGATATAAAACATATTGTTGGATATATTGTATACCAAATGTGACAATTTATTGTCAAGTAAAAAAAGTGATTTGATTTTTCTTATGTAAAGGGTGTTGAAAATGATATTGGAGTTGAACTTACCCAACTAGCGAATGTCAGAGGCTAAGAGTAGGAAAAGACCGGAGGACAGCGAGAAGGAGGTTTTGGTCAGCATTCTCAACATTGG
>WOUX01000275.1 GCA_009773075.1 bacterium
AAGATGATTTCTACAAATCGTGCCCTGAAAGGCTAAAGTATAGAAATGAAACTATATACAATACGAAAATTCAGAAATCTTGATCCGCGGGAATTAAGAATGACACCAAATTTTCAAAATTAACCTGTAAGTCTCTGATATAGCAAAATCATATCTGTCCCAGGATATTTTGTTTGTGTTTCATTTAGTATTTGAAGAAGGGAATCGAGTCTGCTATCCATAGCTTTCGTTGACATATTGTGCACTCTTACAAGGAGAACTTTATTTATCTGATCCGGAATAAGGTCAGCCTCAGTAACAAACAGTTCTCTCAGTAAAGCTCTTGCCTGTTCAAACGATTTGCTTTTTTCATGTATGAGGGAAGCCATAGCTGTTTCGGCTCTGTAGGCTATCATTTTAACCGTGTCAACCAGGTGTTTTTTGCTTGGCGAAAGCGCCTTAAAAGAGTCTTCTTCCGATAATTCAGTTACCTTGATGTATTTATCTGTATTTTTCTGTATTTCCTTATACATTGTAATTTCATTTTCTATTACGGTAATCTCCTCTACCAGGTCTATTTTGGTTTTCTCCCAATCTTTATATTTTTTAATATCATTTTCAGCCGCTGGATGCAAAGTCAAATCAGCGAATCGGTTCTTTCTGATTTTCAGTTTTCCTGCACGTGAATTTATTTTCTTTTCAAGTAATCGCCATTGGGGAGAAACAACACTTTCGGTGTCAGGAACTTCTTTCTTCGAATAATCGCTAAGTAAGTCAATAGCAAAGTGTTTCATCATATAATTGAAAAAGTTTTCCTGACACCATCTTGCAAACATTAATACTGCAATAATCTCAATCGGAAGAGTAAATGATGTAGTAACTATGCTTGTCTGATGACCACTCTTTGTCAGTTTCCTTATTTCGCGTACCCAGAGCCCTTTTTTCTTGTCCCCTATATAGGTTCCCTTATCAGCCAGTTTCATGGATGTTTTTTCTCCGCTGATCAAATCAATGTCTGTATCCTTAAACTCATCTTTGTCCCAGTCTTCCTTCGGATACTTATGGTAAGTGATACATGCAATTCTATGCTCCTCCCACATCTCTCTAAAAAATTCCGGACTGTACCCCTCCCTGTCAAATACAATTATAAATCTATACAGATACGGATCTGCTTCAAGCATTTCATCGGTAGGCTGACCGGGAACTTCTCTGAGCAGGCGCGGTATAATATCATTTTTCAGAACTTCCAGCATCCCGGGATTAACTTCTTTACGCACAACGAAAAATGGCCGGCCATGCATATCGTTTACCCAGAAATCCATAACGCCCTTAAGACACAGCCTTTGCCTTGAAACAAATTGTTTGGGCAGCTTCTCTTTCCCTCCATATAGCCTTACATGACCATCGATATAAAGCACGCCAGACAAATCAGGCTCTTCTTCCATCCATCTTCTGCAGAGAAGGTCTCCCCATTTTTCAGCCAAACCACCATGACTGAGAACCGACAATTTTTCCCGGAGATGCCTTACTTCCGGAATGCGGTCAAGACCGATTAATTTCCCGAATTCTCCAGGGGATTCCCAACGCAGCTTCTCAACCGTTTTAATCCTGCAAAGCGCCATAAAAGCAAGCAGAGTCAAAACATGAATAACAGAATAATAACCCTTAAACTCACTGAAACACTCCTGCGCTTTATGGTAGAGCCCATTTGCAACAAGAGCTGGTAAAGCTGTCAATATCCCGCCGTTCTTTACATCGTTACAGCGCTCAAATCGGCTTTCGGCTGTCCCCAGAATCCCAAATGCGTTAAGTGTTCTGTCAACTACACGAGTACATGCAACTCCGAGGCCGGCTCCCGCCTCAGCATCTGCCGCGCTGCGTGCGGACTTATCTGTACAGCCCACTTCGGTACAATTCCAAATTCTGATCCAACCTTTCTGAATAGCCTTGCATAGTGCGGAATACCCAACTCCAATTTTCTCAGCCACCTCTCTTCTCATAAATCCTACTGATAATAATTCTTCAGATTCCTTTGCCTTCTCTTCTGTGAAAACCTTACTTCTTCGCTTACCTTTCACTCTGACGCCGGTAAACCCCTGACTGCCTGATTCCGCATACCTCCTGCAATTACGTATTACACTGCTTTTGCTTACTTTAAATGTCTTTTCTATGTCTACATTGCGACATACACCGGACAATATAAATGAAGAGGTGATCATCCTAAATGCGTTCCGATCCAATACTCTATGCGAGAATATAGGCAGACAGCCATGGAAATAGGTCCATTCATCATTTTCCTGAATTACTGATAAATTGTTGGAAATCTGGCTTGCACCTTCAGGGATTATAGGTAATAGTTCGTCCATAAAAAGACCCTTGTTTATTGTTACTTTCTTGGCAGAAATACATAAGTAAGGTGTCTTTTTTGTTTTCCTCAAGCTAAAAAAATATATTCTTGCTGTTTTATATCGTAGTCTCTCAGGAAATAAGGTAGTTAAAACTATTAGAAAATTAAAATATCTTTATTCAGGTAAGGAGTCCTGAACATAGACCTTATAAGCTGCCGCAACCTGCTGATATATTTACAGCCTGTTCTGCAGAAAAAAATATTCCATAATTTCCATTACTCCCTGA
>WOUX01000276.1 GCA_009773075.1 bacterium
CTATCTTGCCAAAATCCCAACTCCTTGGATATTATATCGATAATATCAATGCAGGCAGGATCTTTGTGATAGAAGGCAAGGCTATAAATAACTCTTCGGAGGTAAAGGGTTTTATCAAGGTAAAAGGGGCACTCTTTGACAGCATGGGTAATAAGCTAGCTGAAAGAGAAGTATACTGCGGCAACATACTTTCTGGGGAAGAATTAATGGAGCTAGGGGCTGACCAGATCAATTACCGTCTAAACAACCCTGGGGGAGATCCCTCGGTAACATTGAATATCCCTCCACAAAAATCTATTCCTTTTATGGTTGTCTTCTTCGACTTGCCAGAGGACATTAAGAAATTTAGTGTTAAGCTAACTGGTACAGAAAAAGCAATAAAATGAAGTGCCTGGAGCATAAATTTGGAATCAACTAGAAACTTAATTTTTGGTATTATAGCCCTGATTGTCATAATTTTTATAGGTACTATAGGTTATGTCTTAATACAGGATTGGAGTTTCCTGGATTCCCTCTATATGACTGTTATAACCATAGCTACCGTAGGATATGGGGAGGTTTCTAAACTGGGCGCGCCAGGCAAAATCTTCACTATTGGCTTGATTGCCAGCGGAGTCGGAATTGCCGCTTATATAGTCGGAAGTCTTTCTAAAATGATGGTTGAAGGAGAGATGACACGAATCTTAGGGAGGAGAAAATTGGAAAAACAGATTCAGGCACTGAAGAATCATTACATTATATGCGGTTGTGGTCGAATCGGGAATTTAATCTGCAAAGAGCTCGCTACCTCTGCTAAACCACTGCCATTTGTGGCTATTGACAATGACCCCGAAGTTATCGAGAAGATAGAGAGTGAAAATTATCTATATATACAGGGTAACTCGATAGAGGAAGACATCTTAATTAAAGCCGGGATAAAGAATGCCAGAGGGTTAGTTGCGGCAGTTTCTTCTGATGCGGACAACGTTTATATAACCCTGACTGCCAGAGAGTTAAACCCTGAAATCTTTATTTTGGCCAGGGCGTCATATGAAGGGGCAGAGAAAAAGCTTTTGAGAGCAGGGGCAGATAAGGTTATTTCCCCCTATGTTATTGGGGGGATACGCATGGCCCACGCCATTCTACGACCTACTGTCGTAGACTTTATTGAATTGGCGACCCACAAACAGAGCATGGAGCTTCAACTGGAAGAGATTACAGTACGGAAGGCTTCCAGGTTTATCGATGTTTCTTTAAGCGATTGTTCAATAAGACAGGAACTGGGGTTGATTATTGTGGCTATAAAGAAGGCTACAGGGCAGATGGTCTTTAATCCTTCATCGGAATCCATGATTGAACTGGGTGATACCCTCGTTGCCCTTGGTGAAAAAAAGGATTTAATAGAACTGGAAAATATGATGGGGACGTAGTCAGAAGTCAGGAGTCAGGAGTCAGAATTGCTACAGGCTATAGCCTGTAGCCTAAAGTTTATCCCATTGCTTCCTCTACCAGTTCAGCTATATCCTTACTTTTCAAAGATTCTTGCACATCCTTTTCTTTGATGGCATCCTCAAACATGGTCAGACAATAGGGACACACGGTTGCTATCATGTCTGGATTGATATCGAGGGCATCTTGCAGTCTCATCTCATTTATCCTCTTTCCCAAATGCTCTTCCATCCACATCCGACCACCGCCTGCACCACAACATATACTCTTTGCCTTGTTTCTTAGCATTTCAACCAATTTAACCCCTGGAATACCCTTCAATATCTTCCTTGGGGCGTCATATATTGTATTGTATCTTCCCAGATAACAAGAATCATGGTAAGAGATGGTTTTGTTTATCGGTTTATTCAACTTAAGTTTGCCCTCTGCAATCAGTTCTGTAATGAATTCTGTGTAATGCAACACCTCAAATTCCCCGCCGAACTGAGGATATTCGTTCTTTAAAGTGTTAAAGCAATGGGGGCATTGGGTTACAATCCTTTTTACGTTATAATTTTTCAAAATCTCTATCGTTTCCGCAGCAAGCATCTGGAAGAGATATTCGTTTCCAATCCTTCTTGCAGAATCGCCACAGCACTTCTCCTCTGCTCCGAGTATGCCAAAATTTACACCTGCCTTATTGAAGATATTGACCAGAGAGGTTGATATTTTCTTGTTGCGGTCATCAAAGGACCCTGCACAACCTACCCAATAGAGTATGTCAACGTTGCTGTCCTCTGACATGATTTTCACTCCCAGGTCTTTAGCCCAATCAGCCCTTGTTGCCCATCCTATGCCCCAGGGATTGCTGTTGTTCTCCATATTTTTAAAGACAGTCTGAACCTCAGAAGGGAACTTACTCTCCATAAGCACCAGATAACGCCGCATATCTATTATCTTATCTACATGCTCATTGGCTACAGGGCACTGTTCCATACATGAACCGCAAGTTACACAAGACCAAATCTTATCCTCGGATACCACGTCTCCTATAAGACTCTTATCACTATAACCTTCTGGTGCTTCTTCTTTTTCTGCTTTTTCATCCCCCAAATTCTTACTTCTAAGCAAATTAGAACCCTTTTCCAGAAGGTGTACTTTAAGGTCGTGGATCAAGTGCCTTGGAGAAAG
>WOUX01000277.1 GCA_009773075.1 bacterium
GAATGTATATTTGACTATATAATTAAGATACTAAATGTTAAAAACCCCAGAATAGCCTTTACTTATCCGGACACGGAGCATGGAAAGACAGGCTTAAGGGCCGCAAGGGAGAGGGCAAAGTTTTATAATATAGAGATGGTAGCCGAGGAGATTGTTGGTTTGAATATACTTGAAGCCACTTCACAGGTTCTCTCTCTGAAAAGGGCAAAGGCAGATTATGTTATTGCCCACAGCGGTGTTGGACAGGCAATAATACTACTAAGGGATGCAAGGAAATTTGACTATAAACCCACCTTTATAGGTGATTACTATACCTGTGGAGAGGATTTGATAAAGGTAGCCGGAAAGGCAGCAGAAAAGTTCATTGGGGTGCATTCGTTCAACTCATGGTATGATAATAAACCAGGGGTTGCGGACATGAGAGAGATAACCTTGAAATATCAGCCCGATACTAAAATACAGACCAAATTTTACACTCAGGGCTGGGTTACATCCATGATATTCGTTGAGGCTGCGAAAAGGGCAGGCAAGGATTTGAATGGAGATAGTCTCGTAGACGCGTTAGAGAGTTTGAAAGATTTTGACACAAAAGGCCTTTGTGGTCTTATCACTTATAGCCCAACCCAGCACAAACCTAACCAGTTCTCCCAATTCTATAAAACAGATTTAGATAAAGCTATTTTTGTTCCTATTACTGGATGGCTTAAGCCTTTAGATAGAAAGTAGACTTATTCAGCATGAGTAATAAAAAAACAGAAAAAGGGGGATAAACTTTGATTCCTTTAACATCTTTGTCCCTGTTACCGACTGGATAAGATCGAAATAGACAATAAAAAGGAGTGTAATAAATCTATGAAAGGAGGTTATGGAGTAAAAGAAAGAAACTCAAGTGCATTTTATACTTGATAAGGTAGAAATTTTTTGTAATCAGATACTAAAGGGTCGCTTTATTGATTACAGATCAATTCCTCGAGATGTTTCCTCAAGTTATTTACGAAAGTTTTCTAATCAACTAATGTAGCTTCTCCTCTTATTCCTTTTAAAGCTTCTATTGCTTATCTAAATTCTTATTTCCTGGCATTGAAGGTATCAGATTTTGCTCTAACTTAGGGTTTAGATGCTTTTAATTCAGTTTATAAAAAAGGAGGAATTCCATGAAAAAAAGATCATCCTGTGAGTTCTTAATACCTTTATTTGTACCTCTTTTTGTTTTAGTGTCTGTTTTTTTTGCTGTTACGTCTGGGAAAGCGGCGAATGTCCCCGGTGTATCCGAAGATACTATAATGGTTGGTATGATACTTGACCAGACAGGGCCAACAGTCGAAATTCAAGGTCCCATCGCTGACGGTGTCAAAACCTATTTTAGATATGTGAATGACCAGGGAGGTATTAACGGGAGAAAGCTTAAATGGGTCCATGAAGATGATCGTTATACAGTTTCCCTGATGATCTCTGCATTCAAGAAACTGATTTATAGAAATCAAGTATTTACTATGTTTCTTGGGGGGTCGACTGGGGGACTATTGGCATTACAGCCTATGATAGCCAAAGAGCAAGTTCCTGTACTGGGACCACCTACTTCGGACATTCTGGTTGTCCCTCCCAGGAAATATTACTTCATACACGGAACGAGTTACGAAGATGAAATAAAGATACTGTTCGACTACATATATGATGTTAAAAAGGCAAAGAATCCAAAGATAGGCTTGGTTAGGGCTGATACAGAACGGGAAGGTTGGTTCCCGGACAGCCAGCCAACAGGCTGAATTGCGCCACACCAAGCTGGTGGGAGAGGTTATAGTTTCTCCTGGTGCCATAGATGCTACATCAGAGGCACTCATCTTGAAGATGGCCGGCTGTGATTACGTATTGCTCCACACAACTACCGGGAATGCGACTGCATTCGTTAGGAGTGCTATGAAAATCGGATACGACCCCATGTATTTAGGAACAAAATATGCTGGTGCCGAAGATCTCGTGAGATTGACAGGGGATGGCTCAAAGAACTTTCATATCGTCAATTCCTTCAGCAGATGGTATGAGAATGTTCCTGGTATAACAAAGATGAAGGAGATAAATTCTAAATACAATCCTAAGAAAAATGAACAACCTAGTTGGTTCGTTCAGGGTTGGACACATAGTGTCGTATTGGTCGAAGCCCTGAAGCGGGCAGGTAAGGATTTAAACAGAGAAGGTTTGATAAAGGCTTACGAGAGTTTTAAGGATTTTAAAACGGATGGTTTAACCGGACCTATAACCCTTGGGCCTGGCATGAGGACAGGTGGAGAATATGTGAAGCTATACAAGGCCGACGTGCAAAACAAACGACTGATAGCAATAACGGACTGGATGAAACCATCAAAGTAAGACGGATAATGAGTCTCCAATAAAGGCAGGCAAGAACAGATAAAGGATATTTAATGAGGCATTTGCACAAACAGCCGAGAGAGAGTTTTAAAGAAGTTCCCCTTTTCGCTTCAGCACACGAATATCTGGTCTTATTACCTTCTGACCAAATAACCGCCGTGGCTAGAAGTATGTCAGGGTTTACAAGGCTGATATAGACAAGGTCAGGTTTATGCCTGTTACAGGGTAGAGGAATGCCTGTTACAAACTAAACCCCGTTAGTCCGCATAAGACAGATTAACAGGGTAAAGATTTCAAGAAAGGGGATTGTTTATGAAAATGAGGTTTGTTGGTTTTCTGGTTTTGATCGTACTTGTTTCACAAGGTAATTTAGCTTACAGTAAAGAAGCAAGAGGTGTGACAAAAGATTCGATAATAATCGGCTCAATAGCCGACCATACAGGTCCTACTTCCAATATTGGGGTTGTGATGGTGGAGGCTTACAAAATCTTTTTTCGCCATATAAATGATGAAGGTGGTATAAATGGAAGAAAGATTAAATTGGTAGCGGAGGATTCCCGTTATTCTATTCCTGCATCAATAGCAGCCTTTAAAAAGCTGTTATTCAAGGACCAGATGTTGGCACTTTTAGGCCCTGTCTCTGTTGGTGAAACCAAGGTATTGTTTCGACATATTGAGAAAGAGAATATCCCTACATTGCCATGGGCCCCTGATGAGTCGGTAATGAAGCCGTATAAAAGGTATGTATTTCCAACCAGCGGATTCTACGATAATGAATGGGGTGTTACCCTTGATTATATTGTTAACAAATTAAGGTCTAAAAATCCAAAGATCGCTATGGCCACTGTTGATGTCGAATCGGGCAAGGTTGTCAGGGCATCGGCTGTAGCCTGGGCTGAATCTTATGGTTTAAAACTACATCATGAGACAGTCCCCATGAGTGCTATTGATGTTACATCCCAGGTTTTGAGCATGAAGAGGGCAGGTGTAACCCATATCTTGATACATCACGTCGCACCGGGTGCTGCTGCTGTTCTCAAGGATATGAAGAAGTTTGACCTTGATGTACCTATGTTCGGGACATCTGCTGCATGTACAGAGGACGTTATCAGGATAGGTGGTGAGGCATCAAAGAATTTTGTGGGCGCCAGTCCTTACAGTTCCTGGTATGAAGAAAGCCAGGGAATGGCAAATGTAAGAAAGATAAGCCTGAAATACAATCCTGGTGCTGAGAAGTCCTATAGCATTAAGAGCTATTCTATGGGATGGGTTGTACCTCTTATTCTATGTGAAGGGATAAAGAGGGCTGGCAAGGATCTGGATGGGGAAAAACTGGTGGCCGCACTAGAGACATTAAAGGATTTTGATACAAATGGTATATGCGGTCTAATTACCTACACCCCTTCCATGCATTACGGGTTGAATTACAACAAGCTTTTCAGGGCCGATCCAAAGAGCGGCAAGCTTATCCCCATCACTGAGTGGAAACTACCACCTGCAAAAAAATAGTTCATTATTTTTAGTTTTGCTGCCTATTGAAAGATCATGGCTGAATGTTTTAGAGGTAAGGAGGGGATGACTTATGAAGATGAAAGGAAATATTCTATTTATTTAATCAGTATTTTTGGAGTCTTTTCCCTACCTTTATTTTTCTAGTTGCAAATGCCAAAAGTCTATATGTGGGAAAGCACATAACTACACCATTGATATTTTTCGATTTTGTTTTTTTGTTATTTATGGGTCAAGGATGCAGTGCAACGCCGCAGATGGACTTTTTACGAAGCCATCAAAGATTGGATTAATAATTGATCAAACAGGTACTGCCGCTTTTGTTGGGATCCCTTATAGCGAAGCTGTCAGAAATTACTTTAGATATGTAGGTAATAAGAGCAAATTCTACAAAGGTGATTTGGATAAAGAA
>WOUX01000278.1 GCA_009773075.1 bacterium
TGGACGCCCGCGGCCGCCAGGCCGGCGTAAACTGGCGGTCAAGGTTGTAGATATCTTCGGCACCGACACTATGTCCATCGTCGAGGTTACGGTGGGAGAAAAGAAGTAATGGCGAAGATAAATGTAAAGGGTACGGAGATAGCCATATTCAACCGGAAAGAAGAAGACTATATCTGCATAACGGATATTGCGAGACATAAGGACTCACAACGTACCGACTATATCATTCAAAACTGGTTGCGCAACCGTAACACTATAGAATTCCTGGGTATCTGGGAACAACTCAATAACCCGGGTTTTAAACCCATCGAATTCGATGGGTTTAAAAAACAAGCTGGTCTTAACAGTTTCACATTGACACCCAGCCAATGGATTGAAAAGACAAATAGCCAGGCGCCGCACATGGTCGCCTACCGCTTGGTTTTTCAAAGGTTATGTGCCAGCATAGCTGTCAATTAGTTAGGAGAGAATAGCATTATGTTAACCCAACTATCCCAAATAATAGTCAGTGGATTAGCCATAGGAAGCTGTTATGCCCTGATCGCCCTGGCGATGGTAATTATCTACAAGACCTCTGAGGTATTGAACTTTGCCCAGGGTGAGATGGCTATGGTAAGCACTTTCTTTGCGTATTCCCTCTTGTCAACCTATAACATACCTTTTATTATTGCCTTTCCTCTAACACTTGTGTTTTCCCTGCTCCTGGGTATGCTCGTGGAGTTTGCGTTCCTCAGACCTGCCAAAAACCCCAGTGTCTTAGGATTGATTGTGATTACCCTTGGGGCAGAAATGGTTCTGTATGGTTTTGCCGGATGGAAATGGGGGGCAGAGACCAAGAGTTTCCCTTCGCCTATATTGGATACGAGGGTTTATAATCTAAAAGGCATTATAATAAGTCAGTTAAATCTCTGGATTTTTGCAGTCTGTATCAGCCTGATGCTTATCCTATTCCTCTTTTTCAGGTATTCTAAATTGGGCATTGCCATGAAAGCAACGGCTCAGAACCAGATGGCGGCCCGTCTGATGGGGATTCGATCAAAGAGAATCCTGTCCTTGACATGGGGGCTTAGCTCTCTGATTGGTGCGGTAGCCGGTGTCCTCATTGCCCCTATTACCTTACTTGACCCCAATATGATGATAGACCCCTTATTAAAGGCCTTTGCTTCGGCGGTATTAGGCGGGATGACCAGTTTGCCTGGAGCAGCAGTGGGTGGCGGGATTCTTGGGGTGGTTGAGAACCTCTTTGGATGGTATGTATCAACAGAGTTCAAATCTGTTGTGGCATTCGCAATTATAGTGATTGTTCTATGTATAAGACCCAGTGGACTTTTGGCCAGACATTATGTAAAAAAGGTTTAGAAGGATAAACTGGTTTAAAAAAAGGAGGCAAATATGTTTACCAAAAGCTTTAAAAACAGTCTGATTGTTTTGACGTTGTTAATCTCTTTGACCCTCTTTTTTGGCCGTTCCATTGCATCTGAGGTTGGCGTGTCCGAGGATACAATTAAAATCGGTCAGTGGAGCCCCCAGACGGGCCCGGCAGCCTTATGGGGGGCAGTTGCCAGAGGTACGGAAACCTACTTTAAGATGCTGAATGCTGAGGGCGGAATCCATGGAAGGAAGCTTAAACACCACATTCGGGACGATGCTTACCAACCACCGAGAACCGTCGCTGCTGTTAAGGAACTGGTTGGTAAGGTCGAAGTATTTGGTTTTGTAAGCGGTGTAGGAACAGCTACCGGTATGGCAGTTAAAAGATATTTAAATGATCAAAAGATTCCATGGGTAGGACCGGCATCGGGCTCAAGTAGGTGGGCAAATCCACCCACCAGGTATCTCTTTGCCCTCTATCCCAATTATATTGATGAAGCAACTATTTTAACTACATACGCTTATGAAACCCTTAAAAAGAAAAAGATTGCTTTCTTTTATCAGAATGACGACTATGGAAAAGAGGGTCTGATGGGTGCAAAAAAGACACTGGAAGGATACAACGCTAAATTAGTCCAGGAGGTCTCTGTAGAGCCCCTGGATACTGATATCAGTTCTCAGGTGTTGAGGTTAAAGATGGCTAATCCGGACATAGTAATTCTCTGGCTATTGCCAAAGCATGCTGCCATGACAATGGGGGCAGCGGCAAAGATAGGCTTTAAGCCCACATGGATGACTACCAGTACCCTATCCGACGCACCGATGATGAATGATATAACAGAGGGATTATGGGAGGGTGTAATATTCGATTGCTTTGCCGAACTCCCTGACTCTAAACACCCCCTTATGATCAAGTACAAAAAGGCTCATGATGAGTTCGCACCCAAGGAAAGATGGGGGATGTTTTTCTATGCCGGATTTCTCTTTGCTGAACCGATGATAGAGGGATTCAAACGTGCCGGACGTGATCTGACCCGGGAGAGGTTTGTTGATGCTATGGAGACAATAAAAAACTGGAACGGTGGTATAGGTCATAATATCACATTTGCTCCAAATCAGCGGCAAGGCCAGCGGTCTGTCTTCCTGGGAAAATGTGTAAAGGGCAAAGCAGTAAAAATCAGTGATTGGTTAGAGGTAAAATGAATAAGAGGAG
>WOUX01000279.1 GCA_009773075.1 bacterium
CCCAGGTTCAGTTCCCAGGTTCATTTGGGCATGGACTTCTTCGAAGAGATAGCAAAACTTCGGGCATGGCGGAGGATGTGGGCTAAGATAATGAAGGAGAGATTCGGTTGCAAGGACTCCAGATCCCTTCAGTATAGGATTCATGTTCATACTGCTGGTTCTTCCCTCACATCTCAGCAGCCTCTCAATAACATAGCCAGGGCTACCCTTCAGGTGCTGGCCTGTGTTTTGGGCGGTGTACAGTCCATGCATACCAATTCATACGACGAGGCTATCGGTTTACCTTCTGAAGAGGCGGTTCGCACAGCCATACGGATAAACCAGATAGTCCTTCATGAGACAGGGATACCACATGTGACAGACCCCATGGGTGGTTGGAAGAAGAATCGGAGAAGGTAAGGGCTGAGATAGAGAGCAAGGGAGGCTATTTTGAGTGCATAAAGAATGGATGGCTCCGCCAGCTTTTGGAGAAACAGAGCATAAAATGGCGTCAGGAGGTCGACAGCGGTGAAAGAATCGTAGTGGGTCTGAACAAGTTCAAGATAGAGGAAAAGGAAGAAGTGCCTGCATTTACCATATATCAACCTGAGATTGAGGCAGAGATCACCGGCAGGTTAAAAAAATGGAGGGCAAATCGGAATAACACTGAAGTAAAGGATTCGCTGGAGAGAGTAAAAGAGGCTATGTCTAATTATGATACCGTAGAAAAGGCAGGTATCCTTATGCCTGCACTTATAGATGCCGCTAGGGCTAAATGTACTTTAGGGGAGATGATGGAGGCGATAGTGGAAACCAGTGGAGGCAGGATATATTCTACTTAGTTCATACTGAAAAATTCCCTTTTCCACTCTCTGGTGCAGGTTTTTTGACCCATCTATAACTCGCTTCAGGCATTTTCAGTAACTCGCCCTTATGGCTCAAACACCTGAAAATGCTTATCTTCCGCTTCGTCAAGATGGGTGCCCCAAAAATCCTGCTCATGTTCGCTCCAAAGGAAATTTTTCATTTTTCAGTGTAAACTACATAGGGAGGAGACAATGAGCGATAATCAAACAAAGGGAAAGATGAAGGTTCTAATGGCACGTTTTTCGCTGGATGGACATGACCGAGGGCTTTTATCTATAATGAGCAGTTTTAGGGATGCGGGCATTGAGGTAGTTTACATATACTTCAGTGATCCTAAAGAACTTGCCAAAGTAGCCGAAGAGGAGGATGCAGATGTTATAGGTTTAACCAGTTCTATGGGGCAGCACTTCTATATTGCGTCCACCCTTTTAAAGGCGTTGAATGAGCGGAAAATAAACGCACCTGTTATAATAGGAGGGGTTATACCCACAAGGGACGTGCCTCAGCTTATAGATATGGGTATAAAAAAGGTATTTGGGCCTGGTTCTGCCCCTCGCGATGCCGTTGATTTTGTTTCCGGGCTTTCAAGCTAATTAGTTCGTCCTGAAAAATGAAAAATTTCCTTTGGAGCAAACATGAGCAGGATCATTAAATCGTTCACCGTTAAACCGTGAATAGTGAACTATGAACCGTTTTTAAAATGCCTGAAGTTAGTCCTGATTGTGTAATGCCTTGACTTCCGTCAGATGCTGTTGAAGGGGTTCCCGGACGGATTCCGGCAGGATTGTCGAACGGTTGTTCGATGACCGAACGAAAATCAGCCTTGATCCAAAATCGATATCCTTGACCCGCACACAGGCCAGCTCCATAAGGCAAAGACCTGCCCCGTAAAGTAGTTGCACAATCAAAAGCTACTTTCCTTCCATACAGGAATGTCAAGAACTCCCGGATATCTTCAGTGCCCAGCATATACTGATTCTATTTATGGGTTTTCCTACAGACTCGTTATGTGATCCAATGAGACCTATAAAAAACCACTTGACTAATTCTTAAACGTAAATACAATGTAAATATGCCAGAACTTCGATTTGAGTGGGATCCCGCAAAGGCTAAAGAGAACCTCAGGAATCACGGCGTATCGTTTGAGGAAGCGCAGACCGTTTTCTATGACGATTTTGCTGTGGAGTTCTACGATGACACACATTCGGAATGGGAGGATAGATTCCTTCTACTTGGTCTTAGTTCCCATCTTCGGCTCGTGATGGTTTGCCACTGCTATCGTGAAAGCGAGTCAGTGAGCCGGATTATTTCGGCCCGGAAGGCCACAGCGAACGAAGCCAAATTTTACAGGAGATAGTGACATGAAAGACGAATACGACCTGTCTAAGATGAAGTCCAGGCCGAATCCCTACGCCAAGAGTCTCAAGAAACACGTTACCCTCAGGATGAGCCCGGACGTGGTTGAGTACTTCAAGAAAATGGCGGAGGAGACCAACATCCCTTACCAGAGCCTTATCAACCTTTACCTGAGGGACTGTTCTGCCTCCAAGCGCAAGCTCAACATGAGGTGGGCACCGTGAAAGACTATAAACCACAGAACCAAGTGCTCCAGCCGATGCGCTAAAGCGCGCGGCTGAGTTTTCACGTTCAACCCAGGCGGTGCAGCCAACTGGCTGGAAAAGGCGCCCGCCCCTGGCTTAGCTCCGCATTAGCTTTAAAGAAAGGAGGCAAAATGAATACAATTGAAATAAAGAAAATGAGCACAATAGAACGTCTTAAAGCCATGGAGTCCCTTTGGGATTCGCTTATGGATGAAGAACCCAAAATTGAGTCTCCCGAATGGCATCGGGACATCCTTGAAAAAAGAAAAAGAAAGATCGATAACGGTAAAGCTGAATTTATCTCTCTTGAAGAATTGAAGGCGAGTCGCAAATCATGAAGATCAAGGAT
>WOUX01000280.1 GCA_009773075.1 bacterium
TCTCCCAAAAACCCCTTGACACGAACCGATTAATCAGATATTTTTACACCACTGCATTTCCCAGACTGGTGGCTAAAGCTAGAATAATAACTAATGAGGAAGAAAGTTGGAACCTTATCGCCCAACAATTGCCGAAATCGATCTTGATGCCATAAAGTTCAACTATGAACAACTACGGAAAAAAGTTGGCAAAGAGACGAAAATGCTGGCTGTTGTTAAAGCCGATGGATATGGACATGGCGCCACATTTATATCGAAAGAGCTCCAGAGTTTGGGAGTAGACCTGCTTGGTGTGGCCATATGTGAAGAAGGTATCTCTCTGAGAAGGGCAGGAATAAGGATACCGATTATCATATTGAACGGTATCTTCAAAGGACAGATTAAGGAAACTATTGAATGCAATCTTACTCCGGTCATCTTTGATTCAAATACTGCCCAAAGATTGTCTGACGAAGGTAAAAGGGTAAATAAAAGGGTTAAGGTTCATGTAAAGATCGACACCGGTATGGGAAGGCTTGGAATCTCACATAAAGATATAGTCCCATTTTTTAGTAAATTAAAGAATATGGCGAATCTAGAGGTTGAAGGGGTACTATCCCATTTGTCAACCGCTGATGGAGATAGTCCGGAAGATCGGGATTTTATCTCTTTACAACTTCAGAGATTTGAAGAATGCATTAGAGAGATAGATATTCTGGGTTTCTCCCCTCCCTTAAGGCATATTGCCAATAGTGCCGCAACTATCGATTTATCGCCTTCCTTTTGCAACCTGTTGCGACCTGGTTTAATGCTCTATGGGGCATACCCTTCTTACAGATTTGCGGAAAAGATCCACCTGAAACCGGTTATGAGCTTAAAGACAGAGATTATGCAAATAAAGAGTGTCCCTGCGGGATATTGTATCAGCTATAAAAGGACTTTTGTAACTCAACGGGACTCGGTTATAGCTACCTTGCCTATCGGCTATGCAGATGGTTATAGTAGGCTCCTGTCCAACAGAGGGGCGGCATTGATTGGAGGGGAAAAAGCGCCGGTAGTGGGAACTGTGTGCATGGATATGACAATGGTCGATGTAACCAAAGTTCCCAATGTACAGGTAGGTGACGAAGCAGTCTTAATAGGGAGACAGGGAGACAAAGAAATCTCCGCTGATGAAATGGCTGATAAGATCGGGACTATATCCTATGAGGTCTTTTGTGGGGTAAGCAAGCGTGTCCCCAGGATTTACATAAAAGGCGGAAAGATTATCGGGAAGAAAACTTATGTTTAAGTTCTTTGCTTTTTTGGGTTCTCTAGTAATAAGCTTTATTGAAGAGTGTGGAAGAATAATGCTTCTCTTCATAAAGACACTCATGTGGATATTTCGTCCCCCTCTAAACCTCAAAAACATTGTGCAACAGATGGAAGAAGTGGGGGTTAATTCCATCCCGGTAGTGCTTATAATGTCAATCTTTACTGGAATGGTCTTGGCTCTGCAGAGTTACACAGGATTTCGAAGGTTCAATGCTGAGGCGTTCATAGGTACAGTAGTTGCTCTTTCTATGGTTAGGGAACTTGGGCCTGTGCTTTCTGGACTAATGGTCTCAGGCAGAGTTGGGGCAGCTATGGCCGCTGAACTGGGCACTATGCAGGTTACAGAACAGATTGATGCCCTTCACACCCTGGCTACCAATCCCATAAAGTTTCTCATAGTCCCCAGATTCTTGGCCGCTCTATTTGTAATGCCGGTATTGGTTATCTTGGCTGACATAGTTGGGATTATAGGGGGCTACCTCGTCAGTACAATCTTGCTGGGCACCAATTCTACAATCTACATCAAAAGGACATGGGACTATATGAAATTGGATGATATATACACCGGTTTGTTAAAGGCCTGTATCTTCGGAATAATAATAGCTACCATAAGTTGCTATCAAGGTTTTTCTACCCGGGGCGGGGCTGAGGGGGTTGGCAAAGCCACAACCAGAGCGGTGGTGCTCTCCTCCTTGACAATCCTGATATCCAACTACTTCATCACTGCCCTGATGTTCTGAAACCAGACAGTAAGTAGGGCCGAAATGTTAAAAGAAGACCGTAAGCCAGACAATATGATCGTGGTTAGAGACCTCTACAAATCCTTTGGGAAGAACCACGTGCTTCAGGGCTTAAATCTGGAAGTGACGCGCGGCGAGGATATTGTGGTAATCGGCGGAAGTGGTACGGGAAAGAGTGTGTTGATCAAGAGTATAATTGGTCTAATCAAACCAGACAAGGGAACCATATTTGTAGACGGTGAAGAGATCACTTCCTTCAATGAGGCGAAGCTCAATGAAATGAGGAAGAAGTTTGGTATGCTCTTTCAGTTCGGTGCCCTATTTGACTCAATGCCGGTATGGGAAAATGTAGGTTTTGGGTTAAAACAGCATACCAATCTTAAGGATGATGAGATAAGGGATATAGTTGCTGAAAAGCTTAACCTCGTGGGGTTAAATGGGATTGAGGAGCTAATGCCCTCTGAGCTTAGTGGTGGGATGAAAAAGAGGGTTAGTCTGGCCAGGGCAATAGCAATG
>WOUX01000281.1:0-1553 GCA_009773075.1 bacterium
TGTCCGATTCTAAAGTCTAGTAGAAGGATGCCTATGAGAATAATAGGTCTGGATGTGGGGAGTAAGACCATTGGTGTGGCAGTGAGCGATGAAATGGTATGGACCGCTCAAGGGGTTACGACTATAATCCGTAAGAGTATGGATAGCGACCTTGAAGAACTCAGGAAACTGATGGACCAATATAATCCTTTAGAGATCGTAGTTGGGCTGCCTAAGAACATGGATGGTACCATAGGTAAACAGGCAGAAGGGGTGCTAGCCCTGGTAGAGACCATGAAAAAGAGTCTAAATATCCCTATAATCACATGGGATGAGCGACTCTCTACAGTGGCTGCCAACAGGACTTTGTTAGAGGCTGATCTCAGTCGTAAGAAGAGGAAGAAGGTTATCAATAAAATGGCAGCGGTATTCATTTTGCAGGGATACTTAGACAGCAGGGCAGGGTAAGCTAAAATGAAGATAGCTATTTCTTATATCCTAATGTTGTTGATTGTCCTGGGATTATTAACAGCCCTGAGTATTTTTCTGTATCTTACCACTCCCACCAGTTCTACAAAAATCTACAAAATAGTCTATATTCATCCGGGAGCTACTTTCACTGAAGCGGCTGAGCTTCTGAAACAGGAAGGGATTATTAAAGATATAAGGGGGTTTTCCTTATTAGTTAGATGCCGTCAAGCAACCAAGAAGATTAAACCGGGAGAGTATTCCCTGAATACAGCCATGGTGCCTTTAGAGATATTGGATATACTGGTTAAAGGAAAGGTAGTTGAGCACTTTGTTACAATACCGGAAGGGTATAATATATATCAGGTAGCTGATTTACTGGACAGTCTCGAACTTGCCAATACTGAAAGTTTTCTCGAAAAGTGTTCTGACCCCTCTTTCATATCCTCTTTGGGAGTCGAGGGGGGTAGCCTGGAGGGTTATTTATTCCCGGATACCTACAGTATGCCTCGACATATAGGCGAAAGCAACATATTGAAAATGATGGTGACTCGGTTTAAAAGGATTTATACCAGTAAATACGCTGGAAGAGCAGAAGATTTGGGTTTTACAATGGGAAAAGTTGTCACCCTGGCCTCTATTATTGAGAAGGAGACTGGAAAATCGTGGGAGCGTCCTTTAATATCGGCTGTGTTTCAAAATAGGCTTAAAAAGGGTATCAAACTGCAAAGTGATCCGACTGCTATCTATGGTATTGCTAATTTCGATGGCAATGTAACTGGAAAGCACCTTAAGAGAAGGAGTCCTTACAACACCTACCTGCATTACAATATTCCGCCAGGTCCGATTGCTAACCCCGGGGAGGACTCTATCAAAGCCGTCCTTTTTCCGGCTAAAGTAAATTACCTCTATTTTGTTTCAAAGAATGATGGTACTCACTGTTTTTCTAGCAACCTAAGAGAGCATAACGTGGCGGTTTCAAAGTATCAAAGCGGAAAAGATAACATGTAGGGGAGTAAGTAATTCGTTCATCCTGAAAAATGCGGCATGGAACACGAAAAAGATCGTCCATCTCCACACGCAAAAGGAAGAAAAGCAAGCCTTAA
>WOUX01000281.1:1561-4102 GCA_009773075.1 bacterium
AAACGGGCGGCATAGGGGAAATCGCCCCGAAAATCCCTTCTCACCCACAATTATCTTCAGTTGTCAAAGAACAGAACGACAAAATACCTTTAAAAACCCTATTTTTCAGGACGAACTAATTAGTCGGGAGTAAAAGAGATATACATACAAAAGGAGACAGACTAAGAAATTGAAAAAAGGAGTAGAGTATGTCAGCAATCGATGAAGTAAGAGAATGGCTTGAGGAATTCAAGAAAGACGGCTCAATAAGAACGGATTTCCCGCCACCTGCCGATGAAGAGTGTTACAATCCTGTGGAATGTGCTCCGCGAGAGCGGATAGAGGAACTCAGGGACAAACATCTTCGTCATATAGTCGAGTGGGCGTACGAGAGATCAGAATTTTATCATAAAATGTGGGACAAGGCTGGGGTGAAGCCTCAGGACATCAGGACGTATGACGATTTGGAGAAACTGCCCGTTTGGAGGAAGGACCAGCAGAGAAAAGATGAACTGGAGAATCCATTCTTTGGATCGCGGGTGGTAAAAGAGCTTATATCCTACGTTCCTGCACTTTACCGTTCAACTGGAACCACAGGCAAGCCAACATTGCACCCCTGGATACCTGAGGACACAGAAGCGATAGAGGAGTCACGCGCCCGATGGGTGTGATCAGGAGGTGGCAGGACAGGGGGCGCCTTTGTGGATTTTGCACCGGCAGCTAAGGGTTCATTGATAAAGATAATGACTGGCGTGGCGAGAAGAGTCGGTCTTCTCCATTACCATGAGGAAATATTCGGCTACCAAGCCGATCCTGCAGCAAGTGCTGCGTTTCAGCTTGAACTGGGAGAGTTTTACAAGCCCCTGTGTACATTTATGGCTCCAGAATTTCTAATCACATTGGGCGAGCAGTTCAAGAGAATGGGTAAGGAGAACCCTTACGATGCAGTGCTCCCTGGCGGGACACCTTTGTCATCAAGGTTGCGGCAGGAATTGCGCTCACTTTACAAGAAGCCGAGAGGGTTTCCCAATATAATAGGCGCCTATGAGAGTGGACTCTCCACAGAATGCCTCTTTTCAGCTGAGAAGGGGTTAGATCTCTTCCATGATAGTGAGGACCTGGCCGTATTTGAGGTTGTGAAGCCTGGAACCGGGCAGAGGGCTGCTTTTGGGGAACGGGGCGAGCTTGTGGTTACTAACTTCTTCAATCACATTGCCCCCTTTATCAGGTTTGGTATGGAAGATGTTTTTGAGAACTCGTTCACGACCGAGTCGTGTCCCTATTGTGGCAGAACACTAAAAACCTGGCTAAAACCTATTTCTGGACGCCTGAAGGACATCTTCAATGTTAAAGGTAAGGAGTTGATGCCCTGGGATGTAGAGGTAATTATTGGAGACATTCCGGATACAACCCTGATCTATCAGTTGATTCTTGATAGCTGGGACATGGAGAGGCTTGAGCTAAAGGTGGAAACAGTGAGAAAGCTACCTGATCTCCAGTATCAGAGAGAGATTAAAGCCACTCTTGAGAGCAGATTAGAAATTCCTGTGGATGTCGAGGTGGTTTCAGCAGGAACTGTTCCCATGGCCCCGGGTGGCTATAAGGTGATTAAGGTAGTGGACAAGAGGCCGAAAAAGACTTCTTTGTAAAACTTGGCATAGTTGGTACAGCCTTATATAAAGGGTTCAAAAAAATAATAATATAACCGCCTCTATACGTCTTGTAAACATCTGGTCTTCATACTCCCCCTTGGCTGTTTAACCCGGGCACATGGAGAATGACTGAAATATTAACTAAATTAAAACAATATAGTTCCATATCTATGAAAGGAGAAAGCCATGAAAAGATTACCGACCGTTTTGTTCACATTGCTGCTAATCTGCCTTTTATATGCAGGCACAAGGTCGGGTTATGCAGGAGAAGCTAGAGGTGTAACCGATGACACCATAAAGATTGGGGTTATTGCGGATCAGACGGGAGTGGCTGCCCCAGTTGGCATCCCCATAACCAATGCCACAAGGACGTACTTTCAAAATATCAATGATCACGGGGGAATCAATGGCAGGAAAGTAAAGATCATTGTTGAGGATGATCATTATACAATTCCCGGTGCTATTGCTGCTTTCAAGAAACTGATCTTTAGAGATGCAGTTCTATCCGTTCTTTTTACCGGAGGGACAGGCCAGACCTTTGCCCTTATGAAGCAGATTGAGAAGCAAAAGGTTCCTGTAATACCTGTAAGCTTTGCAGAGGGAATGACGACTCCAGTGAAAACATATATATTAACAGCAACGGCGGGTTATGATGACGGTCTAAAGATTATCGTAGATTATATCATGAAGGATCTAAAGGCAAAAAAACCGAAAATAGCCTGTGTCTATCCAGATGTTGAGTTCGGTAAAACTGGCTTTAGTGCTACAAAGGAGTACCTTAAGAAGTATAACTTAGAATTCAGTGCCACGTCGATAATTAACTTTACTGAGATCGATGCAACCTCCCAGGTCTTGAATTTAAAGAAATCAGATCCGGATTATATAATCCTTCATGATGCCCTTGCTGGCC
>WOUX01000282.1 GCA_009773075.1 bacterium
ACTTTACGTTAGGTTTGATCCTTGCAATAATCATTACCGGAGATATAATGCGATTCATAACCCATTTTGACCTTGCTGAAACCAGGCAATACTTCGCAGCCCTTGTCACCTTTAGTAGGGCATCTGTCCCAGCTGACCCTGCTTTTCTTGTGCACTTCTTTTTGGGACAGTTATTGATAATCTATATGCCTTTTAGTAAATTTCTACATATACCCGGTGCATTCTACAGCAAATCAATAATTTATCAAGAATAGAGAGGTGTTATCATGAGTGAAGAAAGAGTAATTTCCCATAGTGATATCGAAAAAGCAATCAACTCTGTAAAGGCCATCAAGGATGGTCCCAGAGCCCTTCAACTATATATGGATATCTGTGCTAAGTGCGGAACGTGTGCTGAGCAGTGCCATGTGGCCAGGGCCAACCCCAATCGTCGAACAAACCCGGCTGCCCGATCTGACCTTATCCGAAAGCTGTACAAACAAGACGGTTCAATGCTTACAAAGATCAGTGGTCTCTTAAATGGAAACAACAATAGTTTAACCGCAGACGACCTGCAAACATGGGTGCGAGACTTCTACGAGTGTTCTGGTTGTCGCCGTTGCGCACTATACTGTCCTTTTGGTATCGATAACTCCGTGATCACGCGTAAAGGTCGTGCTGTTGTTCATGCCCTTGGTCTCTCCCCAAAGATGATGGTGCAAACCCAGGAGACATCCGATAAATTCGGAAATGATGAAGGGCAAACTTATAAGTCCTTCTTGAATGCTGTTGAATTCCTCGAATCGGAATTAGAGGAAGAGCACGGCATCCCTATCAAAATACCTGTTGATCAGGAAGCAGACATTCTATTTGTACCGGCCTCGGCAGACCTAATCTCCTTTCCCGAAACTCAGATGGGATCTGCAACGTTTTTCCATGCAGCCGGATTGAGCTGGACGATGAGCTCAAAGGCCTTCGACGGTGCAAATTTTGGGCTATTTACTGGGGACGATGCCCACATGAAGCGCAAGAATAAGGTGCTCCACGACGCGTGCCTGGAGCTTAAGGTAAAGAAGCTTGTGATTGGTGAGTGTGGTCACGCTTATCGAATCGCAAAGCGTATCGGGGGACCTTTCTATTGGGGCAATGATATTCCTTATGAGGTTACTAATATATTTATACTCGCGGCAGAAAAGCTACGCAAAGGAGCCTTTAAGCTTGATCCAAGTAAAAATGCAGAACCTGTGACTTATCATGACCCGTGCAACTTCGCACGAAGCACTGGGGTAATTGAGGAACCACGAGCTTTATTGAGGGCATGTGTAAGTGATTTCCGGGAAATGACACCAAACCGTGAAAATAACTGGTGCTGTGGAGGCGGAGGTGGCCTGGCGGTTATGGACGGCAAAGAAGGGGTAAAGAAGAATGAGGCTACTTACATGGAGTACAGAATGAATGTCGGGGGAAAGATGAAGCTGAATCAAATTAAGGAGACAGGAGCAAAATACGTGGCAGCTCCATGCGCTAACTGTAAACGACAGATTATGCAACTCATGGACTACCATAAGATGGATGTTAAGGTCGGAGGAGTGTTCGACCTCTTCGATAAAGCTGTGATCCTGGACAAATAAGGAATAAACACAAAAAAACTAAGAGTTTAAAAAGGAGGGACATTAAGATGGGACCTTTGGGAAAAGAAAATGTAAGAAAAAGAGTTGTTGTCATCGATGATGAGGAAGACTTGACAACCTACTTTTCAACAATATTGGAAGAGAATGGTTTTTCCGTTAAAACAGCCAACAACGCTGTGGATGGGGAAAAATTGATAAGAGATGACCCTCCTGATTTGATTTGCCTGGATTTATTGATGCCTGGGAAAACAGGTGTAAATCTGTTCCTCTGGTTGCGTCGACGAGAAGAGCCGTTAAGGGATGTTCCCCTGATCATAATTACGGGTATTAAAGAACAAATCAACGTCGATTGGAAAGATATTGTCTCTAAATCCAAAGCTCGAGTACCTGATGGTTTTATTGAGAAACCTGTGACGCCGCAACGTCTTATGCGTGTCGTCAACAATGTTCTCAGCCGTGGACCTGAAAAGGAGGTTGTATTTGAATAAGAAGTGAATATAGTGTCAAATTTATTGGGTTGATTCCCGCAATTTATTCTTTGCAGGTTTAATATGCAAGTCTTGTCACCTTTATCGCGCCTTCAGTTCCACGGAAATCGCCCTACCCTCATATACAGCAAACTCTCGTTTCACAACAAAATACTGCTTATTATCTTCCTTCTGCTGCTTCTTTTTGGCCTAGTGGGGGCGATCGCTCTTCAATGGGCACTTAAAGTTCATCTTATAAAGGAATACGAGAACCACTTCCAAACTATCACCGATTCATTATCTCATCACCTGGTGTCCATGGTTTCGCTTGGAGACAGAACCGGAGTGAAACACTTGCTTTCAGAAGAGAATAAACTCTATGGAATCAGTCTCTACATGATTGTTACTGACAAAAATGGAGAAACGCTGGGGCAATCGTTAAACCGAGAAT
>WOUX01000283.1:0-1291 GCA_009773075.1 bacterium
AGAGATAGCTCTCGGTGGGAAGGGTGTGGATAAAAATGAATATCTGGGACGTCTTCGTCAACTTTTTGACACGATCAAAAACCTCTCATTGGTCTTCATCTCTGGGGCAAAGAGGGATGATTGGGGATTGGATGGGGAGATAATACTCCCTGGCATTGACCCTTCCGAATACAATGGTTATGCAGGAGATGTAGAGAAGGTGCTGAGGGTCGGCAACCTTCTTATAGAACGTGACATAATGCTTGGTTACTCCCTTCAGGAAAGGATTCTAAGCAGTCTTCCATCAACTGTCCTTGGACTTAATCCGAATATAACCGTTTCCCAACTGCCTAAAGACTGGGAAGAATTCAAGGACTTCTTGAAAAATCACCGCGTTTATCTCAACAGTACATTAGAACCGTATGAAGACGGGTATAACCTGGCTATGCTTGAGGCAATGACAACCGGTATGCCTGTTGTCTCCATTGCCAATTTATCTTCCCCAATCGAGGACGGCATTAATGGCTTTGTATCTGCAGACAATGGGTATTTGAGAAACAGGATAGAGGAACTCTTGAAATATTTATCATTGGCAGAAACGCTGGGACAAAGGGCAAGGGAAACGGTAATGGACAGATTTCCTATGGAGAGATTTATCAGAGACTGGAAGAGAGTTATAGGAGATTCAGGTTTTCTGTCATTCCCAGAACAAACGACTGTAACAGAAAGTAAAAAATTGAAAATTTTGATGAGTTATACATCAAATCCTCAGACCACGGCCGCATACATAGAGAAGGCGCTGCGAAACTCCCACGATGTGATAACCTTTGGCCCCAGCATAGATGATAAAATCCTAAAAGAATGGGATATGGAAAGTATAAAAAATAGGGTGAGGGAACACGACATTCCCTACTTTACTGCGGATTTGAGAGAGGTGCTCCAGAGGCTTCCGCAGGAATGGGTGCCTGATCTTTTTCTCTGGGTTGAAACCGGGATATCTTACCCTATGGAGGCTATTGAAAGTCTCCCTTGTACATCGGCCTGCTATCTTATTGATACTCACTTAAACCTCGACAGGCATATCGCAATTGCAAGAGCCTTTGACTATGTGTTTCTTGCCCAGAGGGCGTATATCCCAAGGTTTAGAGATGTTGGAATTGGAAGGGTATTTTGGCTACCCCTGGCCTGTGACCCCGAGATACATGGGAGGAAGACAGAAAAAAAACTGTATGACATCGGTTTTGTAGGGAGCCTTACAGACCCTAAGCGGGTTGATATGCTGAATAAGCTTGGCAGCAGGTTTACTCTACAC
>WOUX01000283.1:1298-3804 GCA_009773075.1 bacterium
ACTACGAGAGGTGTTTCCTTGAAAAGATGACGGAGGTATTCTCCCGATCTAAGATTGTATTTAATAACTCAATAAAAGACGATCTTAATATGAGGGTGTTTGAGGCAATGGCGTCAGGCAGTTTGCTCCTTACGGATGAGGCAAAGGGAAGCGGGTTAACGGAATTCTTCCAGGATAGAAAGCACCTTGTAATATACAGGGATGAAAAGGAACTCCTCAGGCTTGCTGAGTATTATCTCGAAAACGATGATGAACGAGAAAGAATAGTTTCTGAAGGGATGGAAGAGGTATTAAATAGACATACCTATAAACACAGGATATCTGAAATGCTGTCCATGATTTTTTCTCTTCCATCTATGGATGCAAAAGATAGAGGCTACTTCTCTCAGGAACGAAAAGATGTAGAGGCTCTTATACCTGAAGATACAATGAGGATTTTAGAGGTTGGTTGCGGAGAAGGCATACTTGGGAAGAGGCTTTTGGAAAAAGGAGCAAAAGAGGTAATTGGGATAGAGATTAATCCAGAGATATGTAGAAGGGCTGTCAGGAATCTCTCAGGTATTATATGCGGCGATATAGAGGAACTGGAACTCCCTTTCGACCCCCAATTTTTTAATTGTATAATTTTTGCCGACGTACTGGAACATTTAAGAGATCCGCAACTGGCCCTCAAAAAACTCAAGAACTATCTTTCACCTTCGGGGACAGTTGTCGCAAGCATCCCTAATGTTGGATATTACGGCGTAATAGATATGGTGGTAGAAGGGCGTTGGAAGTATGAAGACTGCGGTATTCTTGATAAAACCCATCTGAGATTTTTTACCAAAAAGGAGATTGAGTCTCTATTCAATGAGGCAGGTCTTGAGATTATTGGAATAACTGAGAATATTGATCCCGCATATTACAATCTCAATGATCCACTTTCAGGAGAGATATCCTTTGGCAGGGTTTCTCTGAAAGGTCTTTTGCCTGAGGAGTTAAAGGACCTTTTTGTTGTCCAGTATCTAATAAAGGCGCAGAAAACCGGGCATGAGATTCAAAAAGTGCACGACACAGTAAAGTCTGCTGTTGAAGCAGGCAATCTTGAGGGAGCAAATAGGGCACTTGAGGAATATTTAGAGTCCCATCCCTCCGATACAGATATCCTTTATGGACATGCAGATGTGTGCTGCAAACTTGGTCTTTCGGATAAGGCAATGGAAAGCCTTGAAAGGCTCCTTATCTTTGAACCCGAAAGAAAGGATGCATTGGAGTTAAGGAGAAAGATTACAGAGGAAGTTAATGCCAACAAGTACTTATAGTCATATACCTACCGTGATTCGATTCCTGCAAATGGTGATGCCTTCATCTATACTCGATATCGGGCTTGGTAACGGCAAAATGGGCTTTATTGCCAGAGATTTTCTCGATGTAATGCTTGGTGGGAGGTATAAAAAGGGAGACTGGGAAATAAAGATAGATGGGATAGAGATATTCCCGGAGTATATTCAGGAGCATCAAAAGGCTATCTATAATGACATTTACATAGGGGATGCCTTCGAGGTTATTGATAGATTAGGGAAATATGACCTAATTATCATAGGTGATGTTCTTGAACATTTAGAAAAAAAGAAGACATGGCAATTTCTGGATAAGTGCGCTACGCATTGTAATTATTTAATCATCAATATACCATTAGGTAAAAAATGGACTCAGCCAGCCGTCTATGGGAATCCATATGAAGAGCATATTTCCTTTTGGGACCATGAAGAATTTGAACCTTTTATTTTTGAGAAGGAACTCTTTTGCTTTCCCTGCATTGGTGATTATGGGTGCTTTCTTATTAAAGTAGAAAATTATATTCTCTACCGCATAAGGGAAGATGCGGATATCCTTTTTTCTGAAGGCAAGAGGCATGAAGCGATAGCTTATATGATAGAGTCTTTATCTAAACTTCCTCCTGATATAAAAAGCGAATATGTATTAGTGGATTTATTTTTAAAAGAGCTACGGATAAAAGATGCTATTGAGAGGTTAAAGGGGGTTGTGGATGCCTTTCCAGAAGAGCCATCGGTCAAGACTTACCTTGAGACCCTTAACAATATATAACCCTTGACCACTTTCTCCCAACTAATTGGGAGAGGAACCATATATGAGGCGTGAGACCAGGTTTTTATAATGGAAACCAAGGATGCCATATTCGAAAAAAATATAGATACCCTGAGGACTCTAAATCCTGAACTTGCAGAGGCCATCTTGAGAGTTCACCGTGGTGATGATTTGCAGATAGTTACTGCAAGAAACGGCATGCCTTCCATTAAGGCAGGGAACATCACCCTTCACAGCCTGTATAACCCTAAAGAGGAGGCAGAGGGGTGGGTAGGGTACCATAGGGAAGAGATAGAAAAGGCATCGGCAGTTATTATACTTGGCTTTGGGTTGGGGTATCACGTTATGGAGGTTTGCAATCTGGAGCTCTGCAGGATTTCGGATATGGATGTGATTGTCTTTGAACCAAGGCTGGATA
>WOUX01000284.1 GCA_009773075.1 bacterium
ACCCTCCCGGAATGGACAAGGATAAAGAGATTTGTCAATCTACATAAGGAATTCGATGCAGATGAGGCAGAGCTTACCCGGACGAGAAAGTTAAGGAGGACCTTTGTTGAAGATCGCTATGGTGACCTTATAGCTGCCCTCTATGGAGAGGATAAAGAGTACAATGTAGATGCCCCTATTACTTACCGTGATGGGAGAAGGGGAGTCATAAAAACGGCCATCAAAGTAAATAATGTTGACGAGGTAACTGGATGATGGAGTTTGTAAAGTTAGTTGTTAGCGGTCTGATGGTTGGTGGTCTTTATGCCCTGGTTGGGGCAGCCGTTGTCCTAGTTTACAAATCGACCGAGGTAGTGAGTTTGGCTCACGGTCAACTCCTGGCATTTGGGGCACTCTTATTCTGGATATTTCTGGTACCATTGGGATTTCCTCTGTGGCTCAGTCTGCTTCTGACCTTTGCCTTTGCTGCCTCTATTGGGCTTCTGGTAGAACGCTTTGCAATGCGTCCATTGATAGGACAACCCGCGTTTACTGCTTTCCTTATGACCTTTGCCGTCTTTGTGGCAATGGACGGTGTCTTTCAACTCATCCTGGCAGGTGAATCAAGGGCGTATCCATCCTTTTTACATCTCAGGATGCTCAAGATAGGTAGTTTAGGTATACCCATGGCAGGGCTCCTCAGCTTTGGGGTGGTTCTCTTGTTATTCCTCATCCTTGCGGGTTTCTTCAGGTATACGGAGACAGGGCTGGGCATGAGGGCAACGGCTGATGACCATCAGTTAGCCCAGGCCACCGGTATAAGGGTGAGAAATATCTTTTCCATAATATGGATTATTTCTGCTGTGGTGGCCGCGGTTGCAGGTATTGCCACAGCCAATGTGATGGATATTTATTATCCTCTGCCCTATATTGGTATAAAGGGATTGATAGTAGCTCTGTGTGGTGGGCTGAACTCTCTGCCTGGCGCCCTTCTTGGTGGACTGATGCTGGGGGTATTGGAAGAGATGGGGGCAGGCTATCTGGACCCCATCGTCGGTGGTGGGGTTAAAGAAGTGGCTGCCTACGTTATGTTGCTCCTGGTTTTGCTGATCAAACCTTATGGTTTCTTTGGACTAATCAGGATAGAAAGGATATAATATGCGCCCCTGCGGTGTTTTTGATGAGACTTATGGTCAGGATATAGCCATCATCAGGACTAAACGGCATTGGGGGGCATTGATTGCTTCTTTAATATTTCTCTTCGCTTTTCCCCTTTTTGGCTCCTATTATCTTATAAGCTTCATAAACTATCTCAGTATTACTGTTATTGTTGTCCTTGGTCTCCAGATTGTTAGCGGCTATTGCGGCCAGATCTCTTTCGGTCAGGCCGCCTTTATGGCCGTAGGGGCTTACACCTCGGCTATCCTGACTACCAAATTGGGGGTGTCCTTCTGGATTGCATTGCCTCTCTCCGGCATTGTTGCTGGTTTGATCGGGATTGTCGGGGGCGCTCCTTCCCTCAGGGTTAAGGGGTTTTACCTGGCGATGGCGACCATTGCCATCCACTTCGTGGTCATGTGGCTCATCCTCCACCTTGAGATAACAGGGGCTACGCGCGGGCTGAATCCTCCCCCACCAAGACTGGGCAATCTGGTCTTTGATAGTGATGAAAGTATGTACTATATAATTGTATTTGTTATGTTACTGATGACGTATGCTGCCAGAAATCTGGTCAGGAGTAAAGTAGGCAGGGCATTTGTGGCTATTCGGGATAACGACCTGGCAGGAGAGGTCATGGGTATTAATCTCTATTATTATAAGTTCCTTGCCTTCTTCATCTCCTGCTTTTATGCTGGTATTGCTGGCTCTTTATGGGCTCACTGGATGCAGGTAGTACATCCCGAGCAATTTACCCTCTTTCATGCCCTCTGGTATGTTGGGATGATAATTATCGGTGGTATGGGCAGCATCCCTGGCGTCTTTTTCGGTGTCATTTTTGTACGTGCACTGGATGAACTAGTAATGTTTGCCTCTCCGCCTTTGGCAGCAGCTCTTCCCTGGCTCGGAATGGCTCCTGCCGCATCTCTGGGCATTATCGCTTTTGGCATAGTACTTATCCTTTTCCTGATCTTCGATCCCAGAGGGCTGGCTCATCGGTGGGAGATTTTCAAGTCATCATACAGGATCTATCCATTTATCTATTGAGATAATACTTGTAAGAATATGGAAAGGAGGTCAATATTGAATTAAAGATCATAGTTACTATTAAGACAATGTGAAGAAGTTAGAGAGGAGGATTTATATGAAAAAAAGAGGCTTATTGACAACATGTGTTACAGTTGCTGTTTTTTCGTTACTATTATTAACTCTCTTTGTTCCTTATGGCGAGGCTAAGGAGAAGTACGTCACCTATCTCAGCTTGGCTGATTACACTGGCCCTATTGCTGGTCTTAACGTACCAGGCGATCAGGGTTGCAGCGATTACTTTAAGTATCTAAATGAAAAGGGTGGTGTCAATGGC
>WOUX01000003.1 GCA_009773075.1 bacterium
GCAGAAATCTCGATGAAGAAGCCCTGATAAATGCCCTTGAGGGTATTAAGAATTATAATACTGGTGGGCTCTGTGGTCATATCTCTTATAGTGCGGAAAGCCATAAAGGTGGAGACTCATCCCGGATATACAGGGCTGACCCCGCCAGCGGAAGATATGTCGCCATAACAGACTGGAGGAAGGCTGATTAGTAATTGAGGAATAGAATCAAAGGGGTCGAGGGTTCAAGTGTTTGTTTTTCACTTGAATCCTTAAACCCCGTTAGAATTTCACACGGGGCATTCTAACGGGGCTTAAATAGATAAAAATTTCTATTGACATATGCCCTATTTAACCTATTAATATATTAACCTGTAGCAGGTTTATCTTTTGCTATTTTTCAGTGTGAATTCATTAAATATTTAAAAAGGAGGCGGTCAATGAAAATGAACTTCAAATTGTTTCGTGCCCTTTGTTTAGCTCTGATCTGTTTCTTTACTTTTATGAGCGACGGATATGCTGATGACCAAAGAGGAGTGACCAGTGATACATTAAAGATTGGGGTAATAGGGGATCGAACGGGTCCTGCAACCAGTGTAAGTTTCCCTATAATGGACGGCATGAAAAACCTCTATAGATATGTCAATGAACATGGTGGAATCAACGGCAGGAAGGTAAACCTCATAATTGAGGATGATAGGTATTCAATCCCCATGGCCATAGCCGCTTTTAAAAAACTCCTTTACAGGGATAAGATATTGGCGTTGATGGGTCCTGGATCTTCAGCAGCAGCCATAACCCTCTTTCGGCACATCGAAAAGGAAAAGATCCCAACCCTTCCCATAGCGCTCAATGAGAAAATCGTTTACCCTGTCAAAAGATATATCTTTTGTCCGGCTGAAACCTATCCCAATACAATGAGGTTGTTAATAGACTACATGATAGAGGATAGGAAACCTCACGACCCCAGAGTTGCCCTGGTTTACCCTGATAATGAGACAGGGAAACTTGACCTAGAGTCTGCAATTGAGAGGCTAAAATTCCATAAATTAACTCCCGTAACAAAAGAGGTATTAAACCCTGGTTCTCTTGATGCCGCATCCCAGGTAATGACTATGAAAAGGCATCAGGTCAATAACATAGTATTGTGCGGTTTTCTTGCTCAACCTGCCGTTGTACTTTTGAGGGAGTTAAAGAAGTTTAAAATGGATGTCTTTGTCTTTGGAAACGCAGCGGCAGCTTCCGAAGAGATTATTGATATGACCGGATCGGCGGCAGAGAAATATTATGCAGCAAGTCCTGTTGCTTCCTGGTATGATGAGGGTGCAGGTGTTGCCTTAATGAGAGAGGTAACTCTCAAGTACGCACCCGGCACCGAAAAACCATATCGGGGTAAATTCTACACAATCGGTTGGGTATATGCTTTGGTATTGAAGGAAGGACTCCTAAGGGCTGGTAGGGACATAGACGGAGAACGACTGGTAACAGCACTGGATGGCATAAAGAACTTTGACATGAAAGGGTTATCAGGTCCAGTAAGCTTTAGTCCCAGTGATCATAAGGGGATGAATTCAGCGAAGGTCTTTAAGGCTGATCCGGGCAGTGGAAAACTTGTTCCTATGACTGGATGGAAGGTTTCCAAATAGTTGTACTAAAAAATAAAAAGCTGTAGCCACGAAGTAGGAGTAGAAAAATTGAGTGGTTAGATTTTAATCTCATCACAGGGGAAATAGGAGGGGATACGCGACAACCCCCATTATTTGTTACAGGTGTTTTTGTAAAAACATTGTAAACTCGGCAATATCTTTTTCTATCTTATCCCATGTTGATAAAAGACTTTGCTTGAGAGGGGCTACCTTTTCTGAAGATAGGCTGTAGGTATACGAATGTCTGAAGATGTGTCTGAAACCACGCAGTTCATCAAGTATTTGGTAGCTTTCTTTTGATAATACCTTTGGCCTGATCTTTGGCACTTCAATGAGCATTCTTTTGAGAAGTTCTCTGTGAAATTTTGAGGGGTCTTCTATCCTGTTTTCAAATGTCCTTGCTATTTCTTGAAATAGGTCTTCAAGTGCGCAATAGAGATTATGTAAGAGATAGCCGAGATTAACTGTCCTTTCCTCACTTGACACATCCGCTGATTTTATTTCTTCTAAAAGCCTGTCTATAATCTCTTCCTGATTTTTCAGGTATCCGAGAAGTAATGCTATTGCCTCTTTTTTCACTTTATCCTCATCCCCCTTTTTTCTATCTCTTCTTTAAAAGGATACTCTTCAATCTCTATCAAATCCACATCCTTGTCAAGGATAGCCTCTAATTCCGAAAACGTCTGAAAGTAGTCTTCATTAAGACTTTCAACAACAATATCTATATCAGAAAAATCATAAAAGCCGCCTTTTGTCAGGATGGAGCCTGTAAGAAACACTCTTTTTACTCTTTTAGAGGAAAAGTATTTCTTAAGAGAGGTGATTACATCTGATAATGTTTTCTTTCTTTCCCCCTCACGCTTAGCAAACTCTTCATCTTTTAGTTTTTCCCATAGAGAGATGTCAAAACTCTTCACTTCTGATATACTCCTTTTTTACCTATTAATTATATCTTAACTCACCAAAACTATAAGATAAATCAAATACTTTTGTCAAGAATAACCGTGATATTGAACCTGATAAATATGGTTCTTCTCCCAATTAGTTGGGAGAAAGTGGTATAGGATTCGAGGGTTCCAGTGGTGAAGTGAATGTTATTATCAGAGAATATTATGGATAATGTAAAATGTGGGCAAAGGGAGTAAGTATTGAAAAATTGGAGGAGGTTATAAAAAAGTGCCCCCGACAGGACTCGAACCTGTGGCACAGGGATTAGGAATCCCTTGCTCTATCCACCTGAGCTACGGGGGCTCGATCTTTTAATCCTTGAGACCTTCGTGCAACCTGCCGAGAGCTTTAAGAGATATGACTTACGAGGATGTTTTATTAACATCTTCCATATGGTTTGTCAAATACAAAATGTGAGAAGGCTTTCAAATTACTATAGCAGAGTAATGGAGAAAGACAGGGAATAACAATCGAAGAGAAAGGAAGAGGGCTGAATATTTATTGAAAACCTTAAGAAGAAATAGTATAGTTATACACTGGCGGAAAAAAGATGCTTATACTGATGATCGACAATTACGATTCCTTCACCTATAATCTGGTTCAGTACTTCGGGGAGTTGGGGGTAAGGCTCAAGGTAATAAGGAACGATAAGATAACATTGGAAGGGGCAGAAGATATAAATCCGGATAAGATAGTTATCTCCCCTGGACCAGGGACACCAGATGATGCCGGCATCTCAAAAGACATTATAAGATATTTCGGAAAGAAGAAATGTATACTTGGCGTCTGTCTGGGTCATCAATGTATAGGAGAGGTCTTTGGGGGGAAGATCAGAAGGGCTAATGTTGTTATGCACGGCAAGACCTCCATGATCTATCATGATGGAAAGGGTGTGTATAAGGGGGTAGAAAATCCCTTTGAGGCTACCAGGTATCATTCTCTGGTTGTATCAAACGATGGATTCCCCCCCTGTCTTGAGATCACGGCAAGGACAGAAGATGGCATCATAATGGGTACAAGGCACAGGGAGTATACAATAGAAGGGGTGCAGTTCCATCCGGAGTCGTTTCTGACCGGTGAGGGGAAAAAGATCATCAGGAACTTTATAGACATTTAGGGATTTACCGTGGACTTTTTAAATGGTGTCAAGATTGGAAAGCCTGTAGTAACAGAGCTTCAACTCTCTTCTCCACCTGATTCTGTTTTTGACAGGATTCACTCAATGCCTTTCAGTTTCTTCCTGGACAGCGGCATGGACAGGTATAAACTGGGGAGATATTCCTTCATGGGGTATGCCCCTTTTTTAATACTCAAGAGCAAAGGCAATAGGATTGAAATTACTATTGGGAGAGATAAGTATACCATCATAGGGAACCCTTTTAATATCCTTGACAGCATCATCAGGCATTATAGGATTCAATCCGATCTAACTATTTCCCCCTTCATCGGTGGAGGGGTTGGCTATTTTGCGTATGACCTATGCCATTTTGTTGAAAGGTTACCAAAAACAGTGGTTGATGACCTAGGCATTCCCGATTGTTATATCTGTTTCTATGATAGGGTTATAACCTATGATCATCAGGATAACAGATGGTATCTATCTGTAACTGATTTTGACGGAACAGGGGATTCTCGATCCATAAAAACGACTGAAGACCATGGAAGAGAAGCAGAAGAGGAGATACTCACCCTGCTGAATAACCCTGGAATACAACAATTAGACCCTATTAATGAATCAAAATTCAAACCAGCCCTTGAATCAAACTTCACGAGAGAAGACTATTTAAAGGCTATAGAAAAGGCCAAAGAGTATATCTTTGCCGGGGATATATATCAGGTAAACCTGTCTCAGAGGTTTCATGCAAAACTTCCCATGGAACCTTATCGGTTGTATAAGAAACTTCGTAATATCAATCCTGCCCCCTTTGCCTGTTACCTGAACCTCGATGATGTTACAATAGTCAGCTCTTCACCAGAGAGATTTCTAAAAGTGGAAGGGGATAGGGTGCAGACAAGACCCATAAAAGGTACCCGACCAAGGGGAAAAGATGATAATGAAGACGAGAGGTTGAAAGAAGAACTTATGAAAAGCGAAAAGGACAGGGCAGAGCTCAATATGATTGTGGATTTGGAGCGGAATGACCTGGGACGGGTATGTGACTATGGCTCAGTCAAAGTAACGGAGCATGCTATTGCGGAAACCTATGCTACGGTTTTTCACCTGGTTTCAACAGTGGAGGGAAGACTGCTCCCCATGTACAATTGTATAGACCTGTTAAAGGCATGTTTCCCCGGAGGTTCTATAACAGGCGCTCCAAAGATTCGGGCCATGGAGATCATAGATGAGCTGGAACCCACTGCCAGAAGCGTATATACAGGGTCTATCGGATATTTGGGTTTCAATAATCATATAGACCTGAATATCGCTATTCGTACCTTCCTGATAAAAGGGGATGATGTCTATTTCCAGGTAGGCGGGGGGATAGTTGCCGATTCTACCCTGGAAGGGGAATTTGATGAGACCCTCGATAAGGCAAAGGCATTGATTGAAGCTCTTGGCATTTGAAGATTTGGGGGTCTGGCCCCAAATCCGGTGGAGAGTTGATATTGTGAACAATTACGTATATCTAAACGGGGATTTTGTGTCGAAGGAAGAAGCTAAAATCTCCGTATTAGATAGGGGATTTTTATACGGAGATGGATTATTTGAGACTATGAGGGCATATTCGAGCCGGGTCTTTATGCTGGACGAACATCTCTCACGATTATTCGACTCACTTGATAAGTTACGGATTCCTCTCAAGAAGGATAAAGAAGTACTGAAATCGGCCATAGATAGATTGATAGAACTCAACCGCCTGTCCGATGCCTATATAAGGCTTACTGTATCCAGGGGGCTCCACCGTGGCACTCTGACTTTCAATGATAGCTATGACCCCACTGTTGTCATAATGGCAAAGGAAATCTTACCATATCCTCCAGAATACTATGCTCAAGGTGTTAAAGTAATTATATCAGACATCAGGCAGAATTCATTTTCTCCCTTGTCTCAGCATAAATCCTTAAGCTACCTTAACAACATCCTGGCAAAAGAAGAGACGAGAATAAAAGGGGCATTTGAAGCCATCCTATTGAATTCTGAGGGGGAGGTGGCCGAGGGCGCTACAAGCAATGTCTTTACAGTAAAATCTGAGAGGATTTTTACTCCCCCTATATCCGGTTATATTCTGCCCGGGGTAACAAGGGAGGCAGTATTGGGTATCATTCCTAAATTGCAACTCAATGTAACTGAAAAAAGAATTACCCCTGAAGAACTCTTCACATCAGATGAGGTATTTTTGACAAACTCTATAATGGAAGTAATGCCGGTCGTTGAAGCAAACGATAAAAAGATAAGGGATGGCAGCCCAGGCCCTGTCTGTAAAAGGATTGCTGAAGCATACA
Organism: bacterium; assembly: GCA_009773075.1. GTDB lineage: Bacteria > Desulfobacterota > UBA8473 > UBA8473 > UBA8473 > UBA8473. The sequence goes on from WOUX01000003.1 coordinate 6,018, forward strand.
GGGGGTTGGTAGGGTAGGGGATGACTGTCCCACATGCTCTAAACGCCTATCCAATAAACAGTCCTGTGGCAACCAGTATGGGTGTTGCTATGTTTATGATCACATTCAAGCCCATATAAGGCGTTAACTTCTTTATGTCTTCAGGGTAGCGAGACGCACCAACAAAGGCAGGCACAGCGATGACAATTGTAGCAACTCCTAGGAGGCTGATTTTGGGCAAATATTCAAGATAAACACCAAACATTATAGACATATAGGCAAACAGGAGAAATAGACCGTAGATAAGGCTGCTGGTTTGCCTGCCAAGAAGAATGGGGAAGTGTTTTCTGCCTATGCTCTGATCCGCCTCAGTGTCGGGGAATTGGTTCAAAAGCAAGAGGTCGCTTACCAAAAAGAATGGCACGAGTGAGGCAATAAAAGCTGTCCATGAATATTGGCCTGTAAGGACAAAGTCCGTACCCATTACCATAAACGTCCCAAAGCCCAACCCAGGGGCAATCAGGCACAGAATTGGATAACGGGTAATCCAGATAGTATAGGTAAATATAATTATCAGTCCAAGAATGCCCAATGGTAAAAGCAATAAACCCCGTATATAAACGAAGTATAACCCAATCATGCCTGTAATGGCAAAGGTTATCAGTCCTGTCTTCAAAGCTGAACGTGCCATGTCAGGTTTTTCAGGCAGGGTTCCGCTGCCACCGCTGAAGGGAGTTCGCTCTGTTTTGAAGTCTAAACCACTCCTGAAATCAAAGTATTCATTAAGAGCATTGACACTGATATGTGCACAAACAGCCCCAATTAAGGCTAAGACAAGGTAAAGGATGTTTACCTCATGGGTTCTCCAGACGGCAGTTCCAAACCCCAATAAAACGCAGGCTGGTGTTAAAATGAGAAAAGGGACGCGCATTGGCCCTAATAGGTATTTTGGTTCCTTTATCATTGTCTTCACCTCAAAAATATAGATAAATTTATTGTTCAATGAATTTACACAAACAAATAACAAAAAAAGACTATCCAGTCAACTATTTTGAGATATAAGGGGATTAAAATTGAAGGGGGGATACAAATGATAGAAAAGTGTCGAATTTTAGTGGTGGAAAATGATGCAGAAACGCGAAAACTGTATATGAACCAACTTGGGAAAAACAAGGATTACTTATTGTGGGAAGCAAAGAATAGTAAAGAGGCATTAAAGATGTCGGAAAAGGCAGTTCCTGATATTGTTATCTGCTCTCTTAAAATGCCAGGAATGGACGCAAAAGACTTGTGCAGACGTTTGAAAGATAATCCTGACTCCGCATATTCCGGTATATATTTCATAGTTACAGCCCCCTTAGAGGAGAAGGGAGAGATGATTAAATTTATGAATGAAGGCGCAGATGACTATTTAACCACACCAGTTGATGCTGGGGAGCTTCAAGTAAGGCTTAGGGTAGCTCAGAAAGTGATGTCTAAGATTAAAAAATCAGCCTTTGAATGGAAAAGGATGTTCTCTGAGTTTGATGTTTTACTCATAGAGGACGGTGGATGTGCCCCAGGATATAATCCTGTTACTGCTTTTATAACCCAACATCTTGAAGACCAGGGAAGAGAAGTCTATGCTGCCAGGGAAGGATTTAAATCATTGGTACTGGGGGGGGATGATGATTTTGTCCGTTTAGTGTATGATCCGGTTCTTTTCAAGAAACTGGATCATATCTCTGGAGTTTACCATGCGGCTCCCCTTTCTGAAGCCAGGGGTGCAATGTTGAGGAGTGAGCGATACAGTGAATTTAAAAATAAAGAGATTGTAGAAAAAGCTGCCATAACAGCCAAAAAGAAAAAGGTAAAAAGCATTATTGCCATTGGTGGCGATGGTACTCTCAGAGGGTTGTGCTCACTGTGCGAGTTTATTCCAGCCTCTGTTCAAACATTTTTTATTCCAGTCACAATCGATAGTGATTTGTCCGGAACCGATTGTATAGGACAGCATACAGGAATAGAGGTTGGTTCTGAAAAGATAAGGTCATATATGGCAGACGCAAGAACCCATAAAAGGGTGTACATTGTAGAAATGATGGGGGCTCGTGGCGGATTCCACGCTTTACATTCTTGTCTTGGGGCACGCGCCCACCTGGCTGTTCTCCCCAGCAGCGAAATAGACCATAAAAAGGTAGTAGAGGCAATTAACAAGAGAGAAGAATGTGTAATTGTTCTAGCTGAAGGCTATAAAAGGGAAGAAAGGGAAGCAAAAGGGAAAAAGATGAATGCAGCAGAGTATTTTTACGAAGAACTAAAACAGACAGGTATAAAAATCAATAAAAAGGTGGTGTGTGAGCCTTTCTCAAGAGACATAAGGGGTGCAGCACCTAATAATCAGGACATTACCCTCGCTCAAAGGATGGCTTATAATGTTGCTTCCTATTTAAAGGTTGGAACCTCTCGGTTAATGCCGGCTGTACTTTCAGGAAGAGAGTATGCGATACCTTTCCATATGATAAAAACAGAGAATGAAGTACCTAAAGATCTCCTGGCACTTTCTGATAGGTTGACAGGCCAAATTGCTCCATAACAGCCTTGTCAATGGACAACTAAAAACCTTGACAAAACAGTACCTGTATGTTAATCGTTGAAATGAATGGTTATTCAGTAAGAGTAAGAGTTCACAGTTTACGGTTTGCAGTTAACGGTTACTAGAACACAAACTGTAAACTGAGAACCGTGAACGGTTACACAATTCTTAAGGGGGTAAAATAATGAATTTCGATCTTACGGAAGAACAGTTGGCGATGCAGAAATTGGCAAGAGACTTTGCAGACAAAGAAATTGCACCTGTGGTTGATGCTGATGAAAAAGCCCACAGGTTTCAAAGGGAGATTGTAAGAAAGATGGGGGAGTTGGGGTTCTTGGGCTGTCCTATTCCTGAAGCGTACGGTGGTTCCGGTGTAGGATTTTTGGGACATGCCATAGTAACAGAGGAGATTGCGAGAGTCAGCGGCTCCCTGAGAGCTCCTTTTAATATGCAAACCATGGGTACTTCTATGACAATACTGAAGTTTGGGAATGAGGAACAGAAAAAAAAGTATATCCCCAAATTGGTGAGCGCTGAATGGTTGGGTGCCTTTGCCATTACTGAACCAAATGCGGGATCGGATGTGGCATCGATGAAGACAACCGCTGCGGAAGAAGGAGATTATTTTGTTTTAAATGGTACGAAGACATGGATTACCTATGCATCGGTGGCAGATGTGGCCGTGATGTTTGCCTATACAGACAAAAGTCTCAAACACAAAGGCATGTCCGCATTTATACTGGATATGAAGTCTCCAGGGATTTCAACCCCTGAAATTGCTGATAAGTTTGGATGGCATGCCTGCCCTACAGGCGAGGTTATTATGGAAGATGTTAAGGTTCCAAAAGAAAACCTGCTGGGGGAAACAGGTCAGGGGTTTGCCATAGTTATGGCTGATCTCGATTGTACTCGCCTGAGCTGTGCTGCTGGGGCGGTTGGAGTTGCCCAGGCATGTATAGATGCCTGTGTAAAGTACTGTAATGAGAGGGAACAATTCGGGCAGCTTATCGGTAAGTTTCAGATGAACCAGGAGATAATAGCAGACATGATTGTGGGGACTGAGGCTGCCAGGTTACTGACCCATAGGTGTGCTGTTCAAAAGGATCAGGGACGACGTAATACCCTGGAGACCAGTATGGCAAAGTACTTTGCAACTGAGAACGGCGTAAAGGCAGCTGATCAAGCTATAAAGCTCTATGGAGCTTACGGAATTTCAGGAGAGTACCCTGTAGAGAGGTACTACAGGGAAGCAAAGATTTACCAGATAGTGGAGGGGGCCGCCAATATACAGAAGACGATAATTGGAACGGATGCTCTTGGATACAGAAGAGCCAATGGCTAAATTTACAATAAGGAGGTAATGAAATGAGACTGGAAGGGAAAGTGGCTGTTATTACAGGTGCAGGACAGGGGCTTGGAAGGGCGTATGCTCTAGAATTTGCAAAACAGGGTGCCGATGTTGTGGTAAATGATGTGAATATGGATAATGCCAATAAGGTAGTAAAAGAGATAGAAGGAATGGGCAGGGAAGCAATTGCAGTAAAGGCAGGTGTTGACAGCAGAGAAGAGGCTCAAAAGCTCATAGATGCTGCCATAGAGAAGTTTGGAAAGGTGGATATCCTGGTTAATAATGCAGGCATTACAAGGACTGCGATGCTGCACAAGATGACCAAGGAAGAATGGGATCAGGTTATAAGCGTAAATTTAACAGGGGTTTACAACTGTATTCGAGCAGTTGCCCCACATATGATGGAAAGGAAGTATGGGAAGATCGTAAATGTTACCTCGGTAGCAGGTGTAAGGGGGACAATGGGCCAGATTAACTACGGAGCTGCAAAGGCAGGAGTTATTGGGATCACAAAATCAGCAGCGAGAGAGCTGGCCAAATATGGGATTAATGTAAATGCGGTAGCGCCTGGGGTTATTGAAACGGCTATGACTGAAGTAATCAGAGAAAACCCAAAGTTCAGAGAGAAATTCATCTCTGAGATCCCTTTGGGAAGGTTTGGTCTGCCGGAAGACGTAGCTCTTGTTGCTGCCTTTCTGGCTTCTGACGATGCCCGCTATGTAACCGGTCAGGTATTAATGGTTGACGGCGGGATTGTTATGTAAGTAAGGGGAATACAATAATTTATAGATGAAGCCTCTCAGTTTAAACTTGCCGGGGAGTTCTTTGATGAAAGGAATTACTTCAGGGCAATTACAGAGCATAAGAGGTTAAGTTTTTCCAGAATGCAATATCTCCTGTGGACGGTGACCGCTGCCCTATGTATCCTATCTGCTCAGAGTACGGTATCCAGGTTCTAAGAAAACATGGGCATTTCTTGGGTTTTGTTATGATTGCGGATAGGTTGATACATGAGAGAGATGAAATGACATACGCTTCCATAGTGATAGTCAATGGTATACGAAGATACTACGATCCGGTTGAAAACAATGATTTCTGGTTGAGCTAGAAATAGGGGGGGAGGAATAAAGGAGGCGGTTATGATCTGGGATAAAGAATTTGAGACATTGCCCAGGGAGGCATTGGAAGCCCTAAAACTAAAGAGACTGCAGAATGTTGTAAAAAGGGTGTACGCTAATGTTCCTTTTTATAAAAACACTTTTGATGAAAAGGGCTTCAAACCTGAGGATGTCGAGTCTATGGATGATTTAAAGAGATTGCCTTTTACTACTAAGCAAGATCTTCGGGACAATTATCCTTATGGCTTATTTGCGGTGCCCCTTGAGAGTGTAGTAAGAATACATGCCTCTTCTGGAACAACAGGGAAACCTACGGTGGTTGGATATACCAAAAAAGATATAGAAATATGGGCGGAACTTATGGCTAGGGCATTGAGTGCTGCAGGAGCAACAAAGGGTGATATCATTCATAATTCTTACGGTTATGGTTTGTTTACAGGAGGGCTTGGATTACATTATGGAGCTGAAAGATTGGGTGCATCGGTAATCCCCATGTCTGGTGGTAATTCAAAAAAACAGATTATGATAATGGAAGACTTCGGTTCAACGATACTCACATGCACACCCTCGTACGCCCTTTCTCTGGCTGAAACAGCTGAGGAGATGGGAATAGATTTTAAAAATCTTAAACTTAAAACAGGTCTTTTTGGTGCAGAACCATGGTCAGAAGGGATACGAGAAGAGATAGAGAGGAAACTCAACCTACATGCCATTGATCTATACGGACTAAGTGAAATAATAGGCCCTGGAGTGGCTGTAGAGTGTATGGAAGCTAAAAGAGGACTGCATGTATTTGAAGATCACTTTATTGTGGAGGTTATAAACCCAGAAACATGCGAAACCCTAACTCACGGGCAGAGAGGGGAGCTTGTCTTCACCACCTTAACCAAAGAGGCGTTTCCTTTGATAAGATATCGAACTCGGGATATTTCAGTACTGAATCCAGAACCCTGTATATGTGGAAGGACGTTTGTCAGGATGGAAAGGGTAAACGGGAGATCGGATGATATGCTGATCATCAGGGGGGTAAATGTCTTTCCATCTCAAATAGAGAGTATTTTGATGAACATAGAAGGTATTGAACCCCATTATCTGTTGATTGTAGACAGAAAAGGCACCATGGATACCCTTGAAATACAGGTTGAAGTCAATGAAAGGGTCTTCTCTGATGAGATAAAAAACTTGCAGATATTAGGCAAAAGAATTGAGAAGGACATTAAAGACTTTTTAGGTGTCTCTACCATAGTTAAACTCGTTGAGCCCAAAACCATTCAGAGGAGTGAAGGCAAGGCCCAACGGGTAATAGATAAAAGAAAGATATAGATTAAAAAAAGGAGTTACAGGGTGAAGATAGATCAAATATCGGTTTTTTTAGAGAACAAATCCGGAAGGCTGGCCAAGGTTACCAGAGTACTGGGTGAAGCAGGGATAAATATCAGGGCACTTTCCCTTGCTGATACCACCGACTTTGGGATTTTAAGATTGATTGTAAATGACTCACAAAAAGCCATGGAGGTACTTAAGGAGAACGGGTTTACAGTGGGAAAAACCGAGGTGGTTGCGGTGGAAGTCGAAGATAAACCAGGGGGGCTGGCAAGTATCCTGGGGGTCTTATCAGATCATGACATTAATGTTGAATATATGTATGCTTTCGTCGAACAAAGTGGGGAAAATGCTATAATTATTTGCAGGTTTGATGAAACTGATAAGGCCATTTATGTATTACAAAAGAATAACATAGCCATTTTAAAAGGAGAGAAATTATATCAGTTTTAACTCCTATAAGGCTAAAATTCGCACTTACGGGGGGTTGTAATGGCAAATAAGGAGAGACGTTTGCAACAACCTGCCGAGAGCTTTGAAGAAGTCCTCTGAAGCGAAAAGGGTACTTCTCCAAAGCTCTCAAGGAAAGGGGGTGAAAATTAGTTTAACTAGATACAAATGCAATTGACCACAGGCAAATAACTACTGACACAGGTAATAAATGAGGAGGTAAATATGTTTAAAAGAAAGCTGTTGATTTTAGGAGGGGTATTGTTTTTAGGTCTTGCCTTATCTGTTAATAGTTTCGCAAAGAAGGTAGATATAAAGGAGCCATATAAGATTGGCTGTCTCTTTGCATTTACAGGTCCTGCAAGCTGGCTGGGTGAGCCTGAGAGAAGAACAGCTGTATGGATTGAAAATAAGGTTAATAAGGCTGGGGGAATCAATGGTCATCCCCTGAAACTCCTAATCGAAGACACCAAAGGAGATCCTACTGCAGCCGTTTTAGCTGCCAAGAAACTCTTAAAAGAAGGGGTGCTGGCTATAGTGGGACCATCGACAAGCGGTGAGAGCATGGCTGTTGTTCCAATAATGGAAGAGGCAGAACAGATACTGGTGTCCTGTGCAGCAGCAGAGGCCATAGTTCATGATCCAAAGACCGATAAGGAAAGAAAGTGGATATTCAAAACACCCCAAAAGGACAGTCATGTAGTTCAAAAGATTTATGGACATATGAAGAAAAGTGGTATTACCAAGGTTGCCATCATTACAGATACAACGGGTTTTGGTGCCCAGGGGCGGGAACAACTGAAAAAGTATGCCCCTGAGTTTGGGATTGCCGTTATTTCAGATGAGACATACGGCCCCAAAGACACAGATTTGACACCCCAATTGACCAAGATCAAAGGGACTGAAGCCCAGGCAATAGTGAATTGGTCCATCCTTCCCGCACAGACAACAGTCATGAAGAATAGGATACAACTTGGAATCACCATACCACTTTATCAAAGTCATGGGTTTGGTAATACAAAATATGCTGCAGCGGCTGGGGAGGCTGCTGAAGGTGTTATATTCCCCTGCGGCAGAGTTCTGGTAGCAGAATTCTTAGACAAGAAACATCCTCAGAAGAAACTCCTTGTTGAATACAAGAATGCCTATGAATCTCAGCATAAAGAAGATGTGAGTACCTTTGGGGGACATGCATTGGATGCCCTTAATCTCGTTGTGGCTGCTTTAAAGGCTTCTGGCCCCGATAAGAATAAGATGAGGTCATTCATAGAGAATAAGAAGGGTTTTGTTGGAACAGGTGGTATCTTTAACTTCTCTCCAACCGATCACACAGGGCTTGGCTTGGATTCTCTGGAAATGCTCACTGTAAAAAAAGGAAAATTCGATTTATATAAAAAATAAGATATAGATTATGTTCAATCAAACCTGAAACTGAGACCATTTTTCTTTTCTAAAAGTGGTCTCAGTTTTTTTCTTACAGGAGGTTAGATTGCTCCTATACAGCCAGATTATACAGTATGTCCTCAGTGGGATCACTATAGGAAGCGTTTATGCAATAATAGCTCTTGGGTTCAATATTATTTACAATTCAACCTCCATTATAAATTTTGCCCAGGGCGAGTTTGTAATGCTTGGTGGTCTCACCATGATCTTCTTTACTGTGATGCTGAAATTTCCCCTGGTTATAGGTTTCCCTCTCACAGTTCTTGTTCTCACTTTAATAGGCATTATCATGGAGAGATTTACCATTTCTCCTATAAAAAAGCCTACGGTAGTTACTCTGATTATTGTGACCATAGCAGTTTCCATCCTGTTTAAGGGTATCGCCATGTTGGTATGGGGGAAGGATACCCACTTTCTACCTCCTTTCTCAGGAGAGAAGGGTATCGCTTTCATGGGGGCATCTCTTAATCCCCAGTACATCTGGGTTGTTGGAATAACAGTTGTAGTTGTGGTATTGTTGTCCGTTTTTTTCAAATACACCATTATCGGAAAGGCAATGACTGCCTGTGCTGTTAATCGAACAGCAGCAAGTCTGATGGGAATCAACGTCAAACGGATGGTTCTCTTATCCTTTGCCCTATCAGCCGCAATAGGGGGGATTGCAGGCATTATTATAACGCCTATTACCCTAATGTCTTATGACAATGGTGCTATCTTAGGTTTAAAGGGTTTTGGGGCGGCTGTCCTGGGTGGCTTGGGAAATTTTTATGGGGCGATATTTGCAGGGCTTCTCCTGGGAGTTATGGAGTCATTGGGGGCAGGTCTTATTCACTCTGGATACAAGGATGCCATTGCCCTTTTAGTCCTTCTACTCGTTCTTTTTATTAAGCCAAGTGGAATCTTCGGGGTTACTGAGGTAAGTGGATTTAAAAAATTTTAGGTTCTTGAGTTCCTATGGATAAGAAAGACTCTCTTATACTCCTAATTCTCACTGTCTGCCTGGTTATTTTCCCTTTCATTGTTACCAATACCTACTACATAAGTACAATGGTATTTGTAGGCATAAACGGAATCATTGCCATCGGACTCAGCCTGCTTATGGGATATGCAGGACAGATATCTATCGGTCACGCTGCCTTCTTCGGACTTGGTGCTTA